>DATGLJ010000103.1:0-17905 GCA_035294185.1 Occallatibacter sp.
TGCTCGATCTCGATGCGCCGCAGATACGGTTCGACCGCGACGGCCGCACGCCGGGCGTCATTCTCCTTACCGCCGCGGACAACCGCCTGCTCGAAAAATGGAGCGGCTTTCAAAACGCCGCAACGCTGGGCGGCGCAGTGCGCGCTCGTCTCGGACGGCCCAGCTATGCCGCGATGAAGGACCTGCCATGAGGCGGTCAATCGTAACAGGAAGCAGGACCGCGCTTGCCGCCGCCATGGCATTGGCGGCCTGCGCGGCCTGCGCTCAGTCTTTCGCCCTCAGGGACGGCCAGACGGTCGTATTTTACGGCGACAGCATCACGGCGCAGCGGTTTTACACCCGCGAGGCGGAAGAGTTCGTGCTGACGCGCTACCCCGCGCTGCACATTCGCTTCGTCAACGCCGGCGTTCCCGGCGACACGGCTGCCGGCGGCTACACGGGCGCAATGCCGGAGCGCGTGGCCCGCGACGTCGCGCCCTGGCGGCCCGACATGATTACGGTACTGCTGGGCATGAACGACGGCGGCTGGGGCTATGGCCGGACCGCACAGATCGAGGCCGATTTTCAGTCGAGATACAAGGCTCTGCTGAGCGCGCTGCATCAGGCTGCGCCGGCCGCGGCTCTCACGATCGTCTCGCCCACGCCCTACGATGAGATTACGCACGGCACGGAATTTCCCGGCTACTCGCGCACCATCGATCGCTTTGCCGGCGACCTGAGGCGCATCGCCACGGAAATGCAAACTGCGGACGATCCGCCGGTTTTCTTTGCCGATTTTCATAGCCCGATGGTTCGCGCGCTCGAGCAGGCGCACGCGCGCTCTCCGCAGCTGGCTTCTCTGCTGATTCCCGATCGCATCCATCCCGCCGAAGCCAGCCACTGGATCATGGCGGTTGCCCTGATGTCCGCATGGCGCGCCGACCCGGAAGTGAGCAGCATAGCGCTCGATGCATCGGAGGGGAACATCCTCGGAACGGATCGCGCTGCGGTGACGGATTTTTCGAAATCCGCCGACGGTCTGGCATGGACGGAACTCGAAGCGGCGCTGCCCCTGCCGCTCGATCTCAACAACGCCATGATGCGCCTGGTGCTGGGCATCTCCGGTGTCGCCGATTACGACCGTGAGATGCTGCGCGTCGCCTCGCTTGCGCCGGGCCGCTACGCGCTCGCCATCGACGGCAGGCAGGCGGGTACATTTTCGAGTCTCGAGCTGGCGCGCGGCGTCAACCTGGCGCTCCGGAGGACGCCGATGCTCAGCCAGGCGCTGCGCATCGCCTCTGCCGAGCAACAGCGCGCCGAGCTGGATCAGGCGCAGTTCATTCTCAGCGCGGATATAAAACAGCCGCCGGACTCGGGCATCGCCGAAGCCGTGCTGCGCGCGGCGCAGGATGAGCTGGAGAGGCAGCTTCGCGAAGGTCTGGCTCCGAAGCCGCATCGCTTCACGCTGCGCCGCGTGCCGGCCTCCCGGCCGCATCCGGGGGCTGCAAATTCTGGAACACATGGATGAAGGCATGGGGCAACGACGCGGTTTCATTTTGGTTTTTTCTGCAATTGCGGCGCTCGCCTGCGCTATGGGCGTGAGGGCGCAGGCGGATTCGGCGCCATCTTCGCCGGCTCATCCGGATGTCGATTTTTCCCAGGTCCTCTATGGCGCGGCCTACTATCCGGAGTACGAGCCCTGCGATCGTGTCGACAAAGACATCGCGCTGATGAAGGCGGCCGGTCTGAACGTGGTGCGCATGGGCGAGTCCACCTGGAGCCTGTGGGAGCCGGCCGACGGCCAGTTCGAATATGCATGGATGGATCGGGTGGTCGACGCCATGGGCAGGGCCGGGATTAAGGTTATCCTGGGCACGCCTACCTACTCCATTCCTGCATGGATGGCGCACGAACATCCGGAGATCCTGGCGAGGAAACTAAGCAACGATCCGTATGGCGGTCCGTCGACGCCGGGCGTCTACGGCATGCGCCAGAACATGGACACCGATTCGCCCGCCTATCGCTTTTACGCCGAGCGGCTCATCCGTCACATCGTTGCGCACTATAAAGACAATCCCACTGTGATCGGATGGCAGATCGACAATGAAACCGGCAGCTACGATGCCGACAATCGCGATGTGTTCATCGGCTTTCAACACTATCTCGAAAAAAAGTTCGGCACGCCCGAGGCGCTGAGCAAGGCCTGGTTTCTGAACTACTGGGGCCAGAACATCCACACCTGGGAGGATCTGCCCACGCGCGATGGCGCGCAGAGCACCGGCTACAAGCTCGAATGGACGCGCTGGAGCCAGTTGCGCGTTACGAATTTTCTGCGCTGGCAGGCGGACCTGGTGCGCCAGGAAGCTTCGCCACGCCAGTTTGTCACCACCGACTTTGCGGGCATGATGAAGCCGGACGTGAACGAAGAGGCTATCGCGCAGTTTCTGGATATTCCCGCAGTCAACGACTATCACGGCTCCCAGGACCGCTTCGATGGCTCGGAACAATCGCTTACCGAAGACATTACGCGCTCGCTGCGCCACAGCAACTTTCTGGTGACGGAGACCAATGCGCAGACCACCGGCTGGTCCTCGGCGTTTCAGTTTCCGCCGTATGACGGCCAATTGCGCGAGGATGTTTACACGCACCTCTCGAACGGCGCCGATATGGTCGCCTACTGGCACTGGGCCTCGATCCCGGCCAACCAGGAAACATATTGGAAGGGCATCCTGTCGCACGATTACGAACCCAACCGCGCCTACGCCGAGGTAAGCCGCACCGCGCATGAGCTGGAAAAGATAGGTCCCCATCTGGTCGGCCTCAGGATTCACCGCCAGGTGGCGATCCTGTGGAGCCGCGACTCGATGAACGCGCTCGGCTTCATGCCGTTCAGCTCCTCCGGCCCGCAATGGAGCAACGATCCGCCCACCGCGACGTATACAACGCTGGTGCGCCAGATTCATCGCTCCCTCTACGATCTGAATGTAGGCGCGGACTTTGTTTTTCCCGATACCGCGGATTTCTCCGCATACAAACTGCTCATCGTGCCCGCTCTTTATATTTCCGACGATGCGCTTTTGCAGCGCATTTCGGATTACGTGAAGAACGGCGGGCACGTGGTGATGACATTCAAAAGCGGCTTTGCCAATGAAAATTCGGCCGTGCGCTGGGTGCGCGCGCCCGGGCCTTTGCGCCAGGCCGCCGGCTTCAGCTACCAGGAATTCTCCAGCCTCGAGCGTCCGCTGGCGCTGAAAGGCGATCCCTTTCACGCAGGCGACGCCAACAAGGTGGAGTACTGGGCGGAGTTCCTCAACCTGGAACATGCACGCGCTCTCGCCTGGTACGACCATCCTTTCTTCGGCCGCTGGCCCGCCATTACGGAGAACCATTTTGGCTCAGGAACCCTTATCTACGAAGGAACGTATCTGTCCGGCGCGCTGCAGACAGCAGTATTGCGCATGGCGCTCGAACAGATCGGCCTGCTTGACGCCGGCCAGCAATTGCCCGCCGCGGTTCACACGCAGCAGGGCGTCAATCGCATGGGCCTGCGCGTGCGCTACTTCTTCAATTACTCAGGCGCCCCGGTAAGCTTCCGCTACACGGGCGCTGCGGGCGTCGATCTGCTCACCGGTAAGCCGATTGCTTCCGGAGCCCAGATCGCGCTGGCGCCCTGGGATCTCGCCATTGTAGAGGAGCACGCGCAGGCCGATGGCAGCGGGCAATGAGGCAGCTTCCGGTTGTTTTCTCTGTGGGCCGCTGACCCGCCGTTCTCTCTCTGTCGGCAGACCTGCAGGCGGAGCCTGCTGCGCGCGGCAGGCTCTTCTTACGCGGCGCGTTCCGTGGGCTCAGTATCGGTGCGCTGACTTACCGGCGCAATCGCACGGCTCAGGTTCACCGCCGAGTTGACGAGACCGATGTGTGAAAATGCCTGGGGGAAATTCCCCAGCTGCCGGCCCGCGGCCGGGTCATATTCCTCGGCAAGCAGACCAAGATCATTGCGCACGTCCAGGAGCTTATGGAAGAGGTTCAAAGCATCGTCGCGCCTTCCCAGCATGGTCAGACAATCGACGAGCCAGAAGCTGCAAAGAAGAAATGTGGCTTCATGCCCGGCAAGCCCATCGTCGGTCTTCTCGAGGTCATATCGGAGCACAAACCCGTTTACGGTCAGTTTGCGTTCGATGGCCTCAATCGTCGCGACTACGCGCGGGTCCGATACAGGCAGAAAGCCGACGAGCGGGATGAGCAGGAGGCTCGCGTCCAGTGCCGTTGAGCCGTAGCTTTGCACAAACGCGCCAACTTCGGCATTGAATCCATTCCGGCAAACGTCCTGGTGGATTCTGTCGCGCAGCCTGCGCCAATGATCGAACGGGGCGGGAAGATTGAATCCTTCAAAGTCCTTGATTGCGCGATCGACGGCCACCCAGGCCATCACTTTGGAGTGCGTGAAGTGTTCTCGCTTTCCGCGAACCTCCCAGATGCCCTCATCGGGTTCTGTCCATATTTTTTCGAGATACGATATCCACGCCCTCTGAATGGAAGCGCTTTGTTCCGGGATGCTCAGGATGTATTTCCTTGCCTGATGTATGGCGTCGGCGACTTCGCCGTAGACATCCAGTTGAAGCTGAGTTGCGGCGGCATTGCCGACACGCACAGGCAAGGAGCGCTCGTAGCCGGATAACCAGGGGACCTCCCATTCGAGCAGACGCCGTTCGCCGGCAAGCCCATACATGATTTGATCCTGCGACGCTTTTCCGGCAACGGCCCGCAGCAACCAGTCGCGCCACGCCTTGGCCTCGTTTTTATACCCGGCGTTCATAAACGCGAGCAGCGTCAGCGTTGCATCGCGCAACCAGCAATAGCGGTAATCCCAGTTCCGCTGGCCTCCGATCTCCTCGGGCAGCGAGGTTGTTGGGGCGGCAACGATCCCGCCGGTGGGCTCATAGGTGAGCGCTTTGAGAACAATCAGCGAGCGCTCCACTGCATCGCGAGCAATGCCGCGGTATGTGCACTGACCGACCCAGTCAAGCCAGAAGCGTTCGGTCTGAGCCAGAGCGGCGGTGGCGCTGACAGGCAAAGGAGGGGATTCGTGAGACGAACCGTGCATGATCACGAAGGAGACGGTTTGACCGCGGACAACCGCGAAATCGGACGTCACTTTGCCGCCGGAGCAAGTTAACTCGGCGCCGCCGTTGATGGCGATCAGATGCGGGCCGGTAATGGCATGCAGGAGTCCTTCTCCGATGGGAAAAATCCAGGGTACGGATACTCCGTAATCGAACCGGATTGCGAGTTCCATGCCCATGCGGACCTGTCCGCTCTCGCCGCGCACGATGCGCACCAGGTCCGAGTGGCCGCTGCGGTGAGGCATGAAATCAATCACGGTTACGGCTCCGTCAACCGTCTCGTATCGAGTCTCAAGGATAAGCGTGTGATCCCGGTATTTACGGCGCGTGCTTTTTACGGCGGAGGTTGGCGCGATCAGCCATCTGCCATTCTCCGGCGTTCCCAGCAGCGCTGCGAAACAGGCGTCGGAATCGAAGCGCGGCCAGCATAGCCAATCGATGGAACCGTTGCGGCCCACAAGCGCGACTGTCTCGCAATCCCCTATGATCCCGTAATCTTCAATGACTGCGCTCATGCTTCGCTTCCTCCGGTGATCATTTCGATGCAGGACAGGGGATCGGCAGGGCGACGTCTCTTGTCTGGAGCGCGCGCCTTTCACAGGATCAAATGCGCCGCCGCCGCGGTTGCATATTCCCTGCATCGAATCCGGGCAATGAAGGAGATGGGGTCCTTCGACAGCGGCTTATCGAAAGGAAGAAGAAGTTACAGATGAACCTTCGCAGTGAGGAGCCTGGGGCGCAAAACCATCGGCCAACGGCCGCAATGAAAATGAATTTGTTTGCCGCTTCTGGCGGCGGAATTGCCGCAAGGGGCGAAATGTATGCTCCGGGCCATTCGCAAGACGCGCAAAGTGTAAGCGCAAAAGCAGCTTAAACGATTGGACAAAGCTCATATGCAGGCGCTCGCCGTATTTCCGTCAAAGAAGCAGATAGACATTCTCAACGTTCCCGAGCCCAGGCCGGCCGGCGCAACCGATGTGTTGCTAAGGGTGCGGGAAGTCGGCCTTTGCGGCACAGACCGGGAGATCGCGTCGTTCGAATACGGCGACCCGCCTGCCGGCGCCGATCATCTCATCCTGGGGCATGAATCGCTGGCCGAAGTTGTCGAGGTTGGGCGCAGAGTGCGCAGCCTGAAGGCGGGGGACCTTGTGGTTGCGATGGTTCGCCGCCCCTGCCCGCATGCGCGGTGCAGAGCATGCCGCTCCGGGCGGCCGGATTTCTGCGAGACCGGCGACTACACCGAGCGCGGCATAAAAGGCGCAAACGGGTTCCTGACGAACTATGTTGTCGAAAACGATGCGTATCTCGTAAAAGTGCCTTCCGTTCTGGCCGATGTTGCGGTCCTCGTGGAGCCCCTGACTGTAGTGACAAAAGCAGTCGAACAGGCGCAGGCGATCTTCCGCCGGCTGCCTTACGATCCCGGCCCGCAACGCGGACTTGTTTTAGGGGCCGGGCCAATTGGTCTTCTGGGGGCGATGATTTTCGCTGCAAATCATATCGAGACCTACGTTTACTCAAGAGATTCTGAAGAGAGCGCGCCGGCTGCACTTGTCCGTTCGCTGGGGGCCCGGTATGTGTCCTCGGCTTCCAGGCCAATCGAGAATCTTTCCGAAGATCCCGGCAATTTCGATGTCATTCTTGAAGCTGCAGGATTCGCGCCATTAATGTTGGCGGCGGCTGGCGCGCTGAAGCCGAATGGAGTATTGGCGCTTACCGGGGTTCCTCCCGATGGCGCAGCTGCCGAACTGAACGCCGGCGGAACTCTGCGCAATCTGGTTTTAAAAAACAACGTCGTCTTTGGAACAGTGAATGCCGGCCGCGGAGATTACCTGGCGGCAATTCAGTTTCTCGAACAGTTTATGACTTTGTTTCCTCAGAGCACGCGCGCGCTTGTAACCCATCGCATGTCTCTGGCCGATGTTCCGCAGATGCTGATGCAGAAGCGGGGAATCAAGAACGTGGTGCAGATGGGCCGCACCGCCTGAGAAGAAGAGGATCTGCGTGAGACATCGGGAAGCAGCGAGAGCGAACCGGGCGAACCCACCGCGCACGTGGTTCGACATTTCCGTACCGATCTATGCGGGCATGGTTCATTATCCTGGGAATCCCCCCATCGCAATTGACAGGCTCAGCGACGTGGAAAAAGGAGATCTCTGCACGATCTCGCGGCTGACGATGGGAAGCCACACGGGAACTCATATCGACGCGCCGATTCACTTTGTATCCCGCGGAGCGGGAGCCGAGGAAGTTCCTCTGGAGAATCTGATCGGACCGGCGCGCGTAATCGAAATCAAGGACCCCGGCGCAGTCAGAGCAGAAGAGCTTCGCAGTCACCATCTGAGCGCGCGCGAACGACTGCTCTTCAAAACTTCTAATTCGAGGCGATGCTGGAAGACTTCCGAGTTTGTGAAGGACTCGATCACAATAGCCGAAGATGCCGCGTCCTATCTTGCAGACCTGAACACGCTGGCGGTGGCGATCGATTATCTATCGGCCGGTAGTCCCGAAACGCATCGCACTCTGCTCGGCGCGGGCGTCGTCATTATTGAGGGAGTAAACCTGACAGGCATTTCCCCGGGGCAATACGGCCTGTTATGCCTGCCTCTGTTGATCTCAGGAGGCGACGGCGCGCCAGCGCGTGTCCTGCTGAAAGCATCGGCCGCATGAGGAAAGAAATTCAGGCGGGGTGAACAGAGACGCAGGAGCCGATCGAAGACATGCAGACCGGGGCATGCAGACCGGCCAGCGGCTGTGCGCGCACCGCGCCTACTGCGCCGGAGGGACGTACTCGGAGGGCAGCGCCGAGCCGGAGCCGAAGAAGAACTCCTCCATCTGCTCGACCAGGAACTGCTGGGCCTGCGGCGTCCAGGGCTGCAGGCGGTACTCGTTCAACAGCATCTTCTGCCGCTCGACCCACTCCGCCCAGGCTGCCTTGGAGACATTTTTGTAAATCTTCTGGCCAAATTCAGAGTCGAAGGGCGGCTCGTCGAGGCCCTCCATCTCCCGCTTGTTGCGAACGCAAAAAACCATGTGCGCCATCTGTGCTTGCTCCTGACTTCTTTATTTTATGGGATGACGGCCCGCATGCGCGCTCTCACGCGATACCGATCCGGCGGGCGATACTGGGTGAAGCACGATGGCAAACATGCGAGATTCGAAACCGCCCGGCAGAGGGCGCGGGAAGACAGGCAAAGATGCGCAGGAAGGGCAGCCGGGGCCCGTGCGGGCGAAGCTGGCCGAGGAGGCGATGCAAAGGAAAGCGGCGCACGGCGCGGTGATCAGCCGGCGCGCGGCGGACCGGCTGCGCGGCGGCCATCTATGGGTCTATGCGTCGGACGTTGTCCGGCTCGATGCGGTTACGGGCGAAGAAGGGCTGCTCGCGGTGGCCGACGAGCGCGGGATTTTGCTGGGCACCGCGCTCTACAGCCCGCCGTCGCAGATCGCGCTGCGGCTGGTTTCGCGCGAGGGGATTGATCACTCCGCGTGGATGGAGCTGCTCGAGGCGCGGCTGCGGCGCGCAATCGCCAGGCGGAAGCCGATGCTGGATGAGAACAACGATGCATGCCGGCTCTGCTTCAGCGAGGCGGACGAGTTGCCCGGTCTGATTGTGGACAAGTATGGCGAGCTGGTGATTGTGCAGCGGCTCACGCGCGGATTGCTGGGCGACGATGTGAGCCGGGTGCTGGTGCGCGTGCTGCGCGAAGAAGCTGCGCCGGCGGCGATCGTGGAACGGCCCGATCCGCGGATCCGCGAGATAGAAGGACTGCCGGCTCCAGGCGCCGAGCCGCTGTGGAGCGCCAGGAAGGATGCCGGACTGGAAGTTGAGTTCCACCTGAATGGGCTTGGGTTCCATTACGACGCCAATGCCGGACAGAAGACCGGCGCGTTTCTCGATCAGCGCATGAATTATGCTGCGGCGCGGGACTGGGCGGAGCGGCTGATGAAAACCATTCGCGGCGCAAACGGGCGCGGGCTGGACGTCTGCTGCTACCAGGGCGGGTTCGCGCTGCACCTTGCCGAGGTCTGCCGCACGGTGACGGGCATTGACGCCTCGCACGCTTCGCTCGAGGTAGCGGAGCGGAACCTCGCGGCCAATCGCGGGCGGCTGAACGCAGAAGTCGGATGGCTGCAGGGCGATGCATTCGAGATTCTGCGCGACTGGTCGGACGGCGGCGAGCGGTTCGATGCAATCGTGCTGGACCCGCCGGCGTTTGCCAGGACGCGCCGGGCGGTGGAGGGCGCGATGCGCGGCTACAAGGAGCTGAACCTGCGGGCGCTGAAGATGGCGAGCGAAGGCGGCCTGCTGGTGACCTGCTCGTGCTCGCACCATGTGGGGTGGGCGGATTTTGAAGCTGCCGTTGCGGCTGCAGCGGCCGATGCAGGCCGCCGCGTGCGCGTGATCGAGCGGCGCGGCGCGGCGCCCGATCATCCGGTGGTGCTGAACCTGCCGGAGACCGAATACCTGAAGTGCCTGGTGCTGGAAGTGGAGTAAGTAGGCTGCTTCACGGAAGCGCCTGGCCTCGCCGGGCGCTGGAATGGGCTGCATCCATGCTGCTCTGAAAGCATGCGCGGTTTCCGCCGAGCCGAAACAGGCCCATCCATAGCGGGCTTCCTCAGCGCAGGGAAGCATTTCAGCCGTCCCGGGGCGGTCGACGCAACCGGCTTCCGGTTTGCAGAAGAGGGAAGAGGCGAAGATGCTCCGCAGAGGCTCAGCGGCCCGGGTAAAGGAGCGCCGTTTGACGGCGCTGCTCGAAGGCCTGCACGTCCTCGCGCCATCCTTCGGCGATATGCTCGGGATCATCGCCCTCCGCGATGGCCTGAAGCACCGCTCGGTTTGCAAGAAGCGCGTCCATCTTTTGCAACTGGAACCGACCGGGATAGAGACGATGCAGGGCGGACGCGATCTCGATCCCGAGCTCCGGTGCATCGAGCACATTGCGATCGGTCACCAGAATCCGCACGCCCCCGCAGACCTGCCCGGCATATGGATAAGGCCCGGCGGGCGTGAACCTGACCGCATAGAAGCGCACTCCGGGCAGTTCGCGGCGGTTCAGAAACTGCGCAACAGCGCGGCCGTCGATCCAGGATGCTCCGAACTGCTCGAAGGGCGTATCGGTTCCGCGCCCGACCGAGATGTTGGTCGACTCGATCAACCCGAGCGCAGGATACAGCGTAGCTTCTTCCAGGTTGCGAAGATTGGGAGACGGATCTACCCAGGCCAGGCCGGTTGAGTCGTACCAGTCGCCGCGCTGCCATCCCTTCATGGCGATGACCGTGAGAGGCGCATGGAGACGAAGCTGCTCATTGTCATAGCGCGCCAGCTCGCCCAGCGTCATTCCATGCCTCACGGGGATAGGCATGGAATCGACATAGCTTTCCGCATCCGGATCCGACACCGGCCCCTGCACAAAGGCGCCGTTCACCGGATCGGGCCGGTCGAGCACGATGATTTCCGTGCCGGTCTTCGCCGCTGCTTCAAGGAAGTAGCGAAGCACTGCTTCATAGGTGTAGTAGCGCACGCCGGCATCCTGCAGGTCGATCGCGACCGCATCCAGGCTGCGCATGGTTTCAAGCGGCGGATGCCGCCGGGCGGCGGTTTCTCCGTAGAGACTGATGACCGGCAATCCGGTTGCGGCGTCGGTGGAGTCGGGTACGTCCGGCTGATCGTAGGAGCCGGCGATGCCGTGCTCAGGGCTGAAGAGCACGGAAAGCGTAAGGCCCGGAACTGCCGCCGCAGCATCGTGAAAGAGTACGTCGATGGTGCGCCTTCCCACAGAATCCATGCCCGTCGGATTTGTGAGCAGGCCCAACCTCAGCCGGCCGCCGTGCCGCCGTGCCGCTGCCGCAAGCTCGGCAAAATGGCTGCCCTCGAGCACGTCGATGCCGGTTTCAACCTGCGCATTGCGCGCCGCGCGCCGCCGCATGCCGCTCAGCGACTCGTTGTAGCCGGTGATCCGGGCCGCCAGAGCGCCCGAGTCCGAGTGGATGTCCAGCGCCACCGCCGCCGCATCGGCAATTTTTCCGCGCAGCGAGGCGATGCCCCTGGGACCGTCCGGATGGACCGCGTTGGCCAGCACGATCACATAGGAATCGCTCACCGGATCGATCCACAGCGAAGTGCCTGTAAACCCCGTATGTCCAAAGGAGCCGACGGGAAACAGCGTGCCGCGGTTCGAGGAGTAAGGCGAATCGATGTCCCAGCCGAAGCCGCGCAGAGCCGTTCCGGTGGCCGGCTGCTCGGGCGCCACCATCTTTTCGAGCACGCGGCGGGAGAGAGGAAATCTGCTGCTTCGCCCGGCCAGCCGGTCGAGGAGATTCTGCGCATAGATCGACACATCCTCGCCGTCGCTGAACAATCCTGCATGGCCGGCCACACCTCCCATGCGCCGCGAAGTGGGATCGTGCACGACGCCGCGCAGCATTACGTCGCCGGGAAAGGTCTTCGATCCGGGAAGGCCGCTGGCCGCGGCCCCGTGCTCCCACTGTGTGGGCGCGATGCGCGGAATCCACGACTCGGGCGGCAGAAAGCGCGTGTGGCTGAGCCTGAGCGGTTCGATGATGAACTGCCGGGCGTACTGATCCAAAGGCAAGCCGGAAACGCGCTCCACCAGCGCTCCCAGAACGATGAAGTTGATATCGCTGTATTGGAACCGCACTCCGGCGGGGCGCAGCGGCTGGATGGCGAACGCCAGCTGATACGCCGTTGCTTTTCCCCGCCATGGTTCGGCAAGCGGCAGGTCCGGCGGCAATCCCGAATAGTGCGTGAGCAGGTCTCTGACGGTAATGCCGTCCTTGCCGGCAGCGGCGAATTCCGGCAGGTATCTGGCCACCGGATCGTCGACGCCGATCCTGCCCTGTTCATAAAGCTGCATCACTGCAGTGGCCGTCACCAGCGGCTTGGTGAGCGAGGCCATGTCGAAGATCGTGTCGAGCGTCATCTTCTCCTGCACGGGTTCGAGCGAGCGCATGCCGTAAGCGCGCCGGTAGACGACCTGGCCGCCATGTCCCACAATCACCACGGCGCCCGGCAGCAGATGTTCCGCGATGGCGCGATTCACCAGATCGTCAATCGCGGCAAAGCGGTTCTGCGCTCCGGCCGGGACCGCGCCGGCCGCCACAGACAGGACCAGCACCCAAACGCTCAAAATCCGCCGCATCCTGCGCACTCCTTCGGGATCGAAAAATCGTTCAAATCGCCGCAACTTACCGGGTTGCATTATCTGCCGGAATGCCTATCGATTCCGGCGGAGGAAGCGTGCGGCTGTCGCGCCATTGCTCGCGCGCTGCGAGCAGCTTGTCGCCGCGCTCAATCCACAGTCTGACAGCGGCATCATAGCGGGCGGTTACATTATCCAGCCCGTAGGGGCGATTTTCCATCAGCCATACGGCGCTGTAGCGTCTTCCCAGGTACCCGAATCCATCGCGCAGATCCTCGCACAGGCCGTTTACGCCGGCCAGGTTCCAAAGGTCGCGCGACGTATGCATGGCAATCGCCCGGTCATTCTGCCCGCCGTACAATCGCCGGTAGCTTTGCGCGATCTGATCGGCGGCCTGAAACTTGAAAACGAGAAAATCGATGCGCCGCGCCCCGAGATCCATGGCGTCGAGCGCCTCCGTGTGGCGCAGGGAGCCCTCAGCCCGAGCCTGCGCGATCAGGGTCAGAGCGCGCTCGGCATCCAGGCGCACCTGGGCGGCTGCGGGAAGGATTTTGGCAGCAATCTTCCGGCCCGCAGGGCTCCACGGGTCTATCCAGAAATAACTATCGCGCGCGTCATCGAGGCCGGCTGCGACAAGCGCGTTGTGCGCGGCCATCAAAGCACGCTGCGCTTCATCGATCCTGCCCGATAGGTCTCCGTGAAACACCGGACCAAAATCCTGCTGGAACCGGGCGATGTCGCTCCTGCCGGGTTGCCACGCCGCCGCTGCGCCGAACAGCACCGCATACCAATCCTCGAGAAAGAGTCCTTCGCCATCGTCATTCCAGACGGTGTTCAGCATTCCCGTGCTGCCGGCCTTCTGTCCGTCGGCGACGAATCCCTGGATGTTTTGAAGGGCCAGGCTGAAGTTGGGCCAGACGCGATACCAGTTGCTTACTCCGGGCGCAACCCAGGTCTCCATGCCGGCCCGCGCATACGGATCCAGCCAGGCGGCGTAGCCCCCAGGCTGCGGTTCGTAGGTCCAGGCGACGGCAATCATGTCGCGCGGAAGCCGCGGGACCAGATCCGGCGTATGCATCGCAACATCGCCCCAGAACAGGAGCCGGCGATGCAGAGGAGCCAGAGCCTGATGGATGTTGGACAGGAAATCGATATAGACCGCGCCCAGTCCGCGCGCTTTCACCTCGTCCGCTGTTTGTCCCTGTCCAAGCTCGGTGGTTTCGTCGGCGCCTATGTGGAGAAAGGGTCCCGGAAAAATGGCTGCGAGATCGCCAAACCAGCGGGCAATCAATTGCATGGATTCCGGCTGCTTCGGTGAGATGACGGCGCCGAAGGGAATTTCCGCCAGCGGAGCGTACTGCTGCCAGGTAAGAACCTTGTGCAGATGGCCGAAGGCCTCCTGCTCGGGCACGATCGTGACGTGGTAACGCCGCGCGTACTCCACCAGCGCCCGTGCGTCCTCTGCGGAGATCGACCATCCGGGCAGAGCCGGGAGAGGATCCGAGGCATACTGCATCGTGTTCTCGAAATACGGCGAGTACACGTTCAGCTTGTAGGCGGCGAAGGTGCGAATCTGCGATTCCTGGAATGCGAGCGTGGGAACCGGCCCCCGCGAAAGGTCGTCGTGCACTCCGCGCCAGCGCATGGCCGGCCAGTCGCGAATGGCCGCGCCCATCAGCACCGGCCTGCCGCCGCCGGCCGTCACCAGCTGCTTGAGCGTCTGCGCGCCGTAAAAAGCGCCCGCGCCTGTGTGCGCGATGACAAATGCCTCCCGCCTTCCGGTAAGCAGCACGTAGCCTTCCGGCTGCATCGCCGCGTCAAAGGTCATGCCCGCGCGGCTGAGCAGCGCGCGGGCCCGGGCGCTTTCGTCGTTCAGCAGGTAAATGCGCGCGGCGGCCGCCGCGTCGCGCATGCGCACGCCGCGAAGTTTTAAATCCTCGGCGAGATCGTCGGCGGCAAACCGGTACTCCTCGTCCCGCTCCAGCGCGGCAATGTGCACTCCGGCGGCCAGCGAAATGGCGCCGCGCGCGGCAAATTCGCGCGGCTGGGGAATGAGCGGCGGGCGCGCGGAAGAAACCGCGGCAAATGCCGGAGCAAGGAGCGGAGAGAAAATCGCCAGGAGGAAGGAGCAAACAGCGGGCTTGCGATGCACGGGGCCTCGGTCCTCGCAGATGGTTTCTGCCGAATGGGAACCGCACGCGGTGCGGTCGTAAAGAACGCTCGTGAAAAAGCGGCCGCCACGTTGTGTTCCGGAAACAGCTATACTATACATCTATAAGACCTGCTGCGGCCTGAAATTTACTCGGTAGCGGGTCAGTTTGCAATCGCATTCCCTCCGGGGCTGAAGCCCGGAAGCATTTTGCTCGACGGATGTACGGGCTCAGGCCCGTACCCTTCGAACTGACCCACTACTGCATTTGCGGAAAGCTTCTGCTTCTGTTGAGAACATGAGATGATTGCGACCATGATCGGGGTCCAGGCTGCCTGCCGGGCGATACATTCCGCGCCGCAGCGCGTGCGCGCGATGGCGCGCCGATTCCCTTTGCACTTCTCCTTCGCGCTCCTGCCGCTTCTTTTGCCGCTTATTCCGGCGGGCGCACAGCAGTCTGTCGCCGGCGCCGATCTCGTTGTCGCCCGGCCGGTCATCGACATGTACCGTAATCCGGATGCAGACAGCGATGTGGTTTCGCAGGCTCTTTACGGGACCGATGTTCTCTCGATCGGAAGACAGCAGGGCTGGTATCGCATCCGGACCGCCGACGGATATACGGGCTGGATTCAGGCCGCGGATGCGCAAAGCCTGCACGGAGCGCCGTATGCCCCTGACGGCCGGGCGGTGCGCGTGGCCTCTCTGAGCGCCAATGTGTATCGCGAACCCGACGTCACCAGGCACGCACCCCTGCTGCGCTTACCGTGGGAGGCCCGGCTGCAGACGCAGGCCGCGCCGCAGCCCTCGGACTCCGGACGCTGGATTCAGGTGCAGCTTGTCGATGGCCGGAGCGGATGGGTGCAGCGCGGCGACGTAAGCGCCGGCTTTGCGCCGCTCAGCATCGACGCCATGCTGGCGCTTGCGCGCAGGTTCCTGGGCGTTACTTATACGTGGGGCGGCGTTTCGAGCTTTGGCTTCGACTGCTCGGGATTTACGCAGATGCTGGAGCGCCAGCGCGGAATTGAAATGCCCCGCGATGCGGATCTGCAGGCGGCATGGAGCGGAGTGATCGAGGTGCAGCGGAAAGACCTGCGGCCGGGCGATCTTCTTTTTTTCGGCGCCAGCGCCAGCCATATCACTCACACCGGCATGTATATCGGCGGCGGCGAATTTATCCATGACACCACGCACGATCATCCCGGCGTGCAGATCAGCCGGCTCGACGACATGCCCTGGACGAAATTGCTGGTGGCGGCGCGGAGGATCAAATGATCGACCGGCGGGAATGGCTGAAGCTTGCAGGGGCAGCGGGGGTAATCGCCGCTGTTCCATGGGAAACGTACGGCCAGGCGCAGGCTGCCGGTCCGGCCTCAGGCGGCGACTGCGAGGTCCGCTGCGGCCTGATGCGCCTGGTGCTGCGCCATACGTGGACGACCACGATGTCGTCGAGCGCGTATCGCGACACGGTGCGCGTGCAGTATCTGCGCGACGGCCTCACCGGCTGCGGCGAGGGCGCGCCGATCATTCGCTATCAGGAATATCCGGAACAGGCGATGCAGGCCATCAACGCCATCCGCGGCCAGATCGAGGCGGGCGATCCCTGGATGTACGACAAAACGCTGGCGAAGATCCGCCAGGCGCTGGGCGATCATCAGCGCGCAGCCATGGCCGCCGTGGACATTGCCCTCTTCGATTGGCTGGGCAAGAAACTCGACATGCCGCTCTACCGCTTTTTCGGTCTCGATCCGGCCGACGCTCCCATCACAGATTTCTCCATCGGCATCGACACGCCCGAAATTACGCGCGAGAAGACGCGCGAGGCGGCCGATTTCCCGGTGCTCAAAATCAAGGTGGGCCTGAAGACGGATGAAGAGACGATCGAAGCGGTGCGCAGCGTAACCCGCAAGCCCATCCGGGTGGACGCCAACGAGGGCTGGACCGACAAGGAAGAAGCCATCCGCAAGATCAACTGGCTGGAGACGCAGGGCGTGGAATATGTGGAGCAGCCGATGCCGGCGCACATGCTGGAAGAGACAAAATACGTGCGCAGCAGGGTTCACCTGCCCATCTTTGCCGACGAGGCCTGCACGCGGGCAGAGATGATTCCAAAGCTCACGGAGGCTTACGACGGAATCAACGTAAAGCTGGACAAGGCCGGCGGCCTGCTTGAGTCGCGGCGCTGGATTGCGATTGCGCGCGCCTGCAACCTGAAGGTGATGCTGGGCTGCATGGTATCCAGCTCCTGCTCGGTAACGGCTGCGGCGCATCTTGCCCCGCTGGTCGATTACGTCGATCTGGATGGCAATCTGCTGCTGTCGAACGATCCTTATCGCGGCGTGACGGTCGATAAAGGCAGGCTGATTCTGCCCTCCGGGCCGGGACTGGGCCTGACTGCGCAGCCTTCGGCTGCCTCGGTGGCGTGAGGCGCGCATGAGCCAGTGTTCGCCTTGCCGCCTTGCCGCCGCGCCGCACTGCGGCGCGTTCATGCTTCGGGTTTTGCGGTTTCTTCCCGTGCTGCTGGGCGCCGCTCTTGCTGCGCCGGCTCTGCCGGCGCAGAACGATGCGGCTCTTGCGTCCAGACTCCAGACCATGCTGGCCGGCTTCAAGGGACAGGTTTCTTTCTACGCTCGCGATCTGGCCACCGGCCGCGAGGTGGCCATCAACGCCGACGAGCCTGTGCCCACGGCGTCGGTGATCAAGCTCGGAGTTCTTTACGAAGCGCTCGAGCAGGTGCGCGAAGGCCGCGTCAGCCTGGCCGATCGATTGACCTACCGCCGCGAGGACCAGGTTCCGGGTTCGGGCGTGCTGCTGTTCTTCGATACGCCCGCCACGATCACGTTCAAAGACGCGTTAACGCTTATGATCGCCCTGAGCGACAACACCGCGGCCAATCTCTCGATGGACCATGTGGGCATCAGAAACGTCGATGAACGTCTCGCCGCCCTCGGTCTGAGCAATACCTGGCTTTACAAAAAAGTGTTTACGCCGAACGACGGCGCGCCCATGCCCGCCGACCAGAAAAAATTCGGATTGGGCAAGACCACGGCCCGCGAGATGGGCAGCCTTATGGAGCGTTTCGCCGACTGCCGCCTCGGACCGCCGCCGGCTGCTTCTTCTCCGGCCGGACCGTTTCCCCGGCCGCAGGTCCCCGGCGACCAGGCTCTCTGCGACGCGGCGATGCATATGCTCAAGGTCCAGTTTTACCGCGATTGCATTCCCCGCTATCTGGAGGGGGCCGGCGCGCCGGCCGGCATTACCGGCATCGCGAACAAAACCGGCTCGCTCGATCGCGTGCGCAACGATGTGGGCGCGGTCTTTACGAAACGCGGGACCATTATCCTCTCGGCTTTCACACACGACAACGCCGATACGTCCTGGACCGCCGATAACAGCGCCGAACTGCTGATCGCCGGCATGGCGCGCGCGGTGGTGGCGGCATGGACCAGCGGCAATTGAAACCGATCGCCTGCTGCTATTCTCACCTCACATGAACTCTT
>DATGLJ010000104.1:0-2395 GCA_035294185.1 Occallatibacter sp.
CAGGCGGACTCTGCTCACGCCGGTGCAGAGGCCGCAATCGCAGGGCCCGCTGCCGGCGCCCGCCGAGCCTGCCGAGCAGAACCTGCTGGTGCCGGCAACAAGCGTTCACGGCCAGGCGCTGGATCGCTCAATTCGATTTGGCGAGACATATGCTTACCGCGCGCAGCGCATCGTCCGCGTGAACGTGGACAGCAGGACGCTGGAGCTGGATGGGCTGCTCTCGCCGCCGGTGCGCGTTGACGTTGAAAACATTTTTCCGCCGGCCGTTCCTGCAGGTCTTGCCGCGGTGGCCACGCCTGCCGGCAATGGCGCAGCCGCGGCAATCGACCTGAGCTGGCAGCCGGATACCGATGCCGACCTGGCTGGATACGCCGTTTACCGGCGGGAAGGCGACGGCCCGTGGCAGCGCATCTCACCTGCGCAGCCGGTCGTGGGTCCGGGCTTCCACGACGCGAATGTGCAGCCGGGGCATGCTTACGAATACGCAGTAACGGCCATCGGACAGAACGGCCGCGAGAGCGCGCGTTCTGCAGCGGCAGAGGAGACTGCATCAGGACCTTAAGATTTTTTCTGCGCAGCAGGGAGAATGCATGAGATACTGCCGGTTTTTGCTCGATGGACAAAATTATTACGGCAAAGTTGAGGACCGGGACGATCAGCCGTGGATTGTGGATTGCACAGAGGCTCCCGAGGAGGATCTCGCCTTCAGGCTCGAGCGCGGGCGTGCGATTTCAGCCGGCCCGGGCTTTGAGCCCATGCCGCTCGCCGCGGCCGAACTGCTGCCGCCGGTCACGCCGTCGAAGATCGTCTGCGTGGGCCGCAACTACCGCGAGCACGCGCGCGAGATGGGCAACGAAGTGCCGTCTGAGCCGCTGCTGTTCTTCAAACCGCCTTCGTCGCTGCTTGCGCCGGCAGGCGTGGTGCTGCTGCCGAAGATTGCCGAGCGCGTAGATTACGAGGGCGAGCTGGCGCTGGTGGTGGGCAAGCGCGCGCGTAAGCTTGCGCCGACCGCCGACTGGCGCAAGGTGATCCGCGGCTTTACCATCGCCAACGATATCTCGGCGCGCGATCTGCAGAAGAAAGACGGGCAGTGGGCGCGCGCTAAAGGATGCGATACATTCTGCCCGGTTGGCCCCATTGTCAGCGATGAGCTCGATCTCGATCGCGGCATCACTCTGGAAACGCGGGTCAATGGCGAGCTGCGTCAGCAGGGCTCGACGGCGGATTTTATTTTTGCGATTCCTGAGCTGCTCAGCGCGATTACCGCAGTCTTCACGCTGGAGCCCGGTGATCTGATTCTTACTGGAACTCCCTCCGGCGTGGGCCCCCTCAAGGCGGGCGACCGGGTGGAGGTGAGCGTTGACGGACTGGGCGTTCTGGCCAATCGCGTGGAAGCGGATCGAAGCTGAAAGCAGTGTTTTTTCCCCTCGCGCGAGAACGCCCAGCGATGGATGGAGTGCGGGAGGGTTTCCTTGTGTATCCGCAGGCCCTTCGCTTTGCATCTCAGCTGGCAGTACACTAACGATGAGAGCAACGGGCGCACCGCGCTTCCCCGGTGGTGCAAAACCGCTGAAGCCAAATCCGATGCATGCAGCGCCCCGAGGAGGAGTTATGCCGCAGAACTTACTGGAGCAATTGCGGAAGTACACCACGGTTGTGGCCGACACAGGCGACATCGAAGCGATGGAAAAATTCCGCCCGCAGGATGCCACCACGAATCCTTCGCTGATCACCGCAGCGGCGCAGATGCCACAGTACCAGCCGATCGTGGACGGCGTACTGAAGGATGCGCACCGCGACCTGGGAGATGGCGCGAGCGATAAGGATGTCGCCAACCTGGCGTTTAAACGGCTGGCCGTGGCCTTCGGCAAAAAGATCCTGGAGATCATTCCCGGACGCGTCTCAACCGAAGTTGACGCGCGGCTTTCCTATGACACGCAGGCGACGATCAAGCAGGCGCGCGACATTATCGAGATGTACAGGAAGGAGGGCATTGGCCGCGAGCGGGTGCTCATCAAGATCGCCTCGACCTGGGAGGGCATTCGCGCCGCAGAGGTGCTGGAGAAAGAAGGAATCCATTGCAACCTGACGCTGCTTTTCGGCATTCATCAGGCTATTGCCGCGGCCGAAGCCGGCGTAACGCTGATCTCGCCCTTCGTCGGCCGCATTCTCGATTGGTACAAGAAGGACACCGGCAAGGATTACCAGGGCGCCGACGATCCGGGCGTGCAGTCGGTGACGAAGATCTACAACTATTACATGAAGTTCGGGTACAAGACGCAGGTGATGGGCGCGAGCTTCCGCAACATCGGCGAGATTACGGAGCTGGCGGGCTGCGACCTGCTGACGATCGCGCCGAAGCTGCTGGGCGAGCTGGACTCGAAGCAGGGCGAGC
>DATGLJ010000105.1:0-3139 GCA_035294185.1 Occallatibacter sp.
AGCACCGTCCGGTCGGCGAGTTCACTGGGAGCCACTTTACCGGCGCGCGTCTTAAGGCGCGTGGCCTCGAGAGATTTTTCGACGTGCAGCTCCCGTGGCCGGCCGTAATCGTACATGCGATACGTCAGATCGCAGTTCTGCTGTGTCTCGAGCAGAATCGCTCCCGGCCAGATGGCGTGCACCGTACCGGCATCGACGTATACCATGTCGCCTTTGCAGATGGGCAGCACGTTCAGGTAATTCTCAAGCGTGCCGCCGCGGATGCCCTGTTCAATCTGTTCGAGCGTCGTGCCGGGCTTGACGCCTGCCGCCACTTCCGCGCCCGGCTCGGCCGCCAGCGCATACCAGCACTCGGTCTTGCCGCGCGGAAATCCGTACTTCTGCGCCAGCGCATCGTCAGGGTGCACCTGCACGCTCAGCTTCTCGCGCGCGAACAGCACTTTGATCAGCAGCGGCGACTCATTTACCGGCGCGCCGGGTCCAAGCATCGACCTGTAAAATTCGCCGAAGACTTCGCCCAGCCGTTTTCCCTTGTGAACCCCTGAGACAACTGCGCAGTGATCGCCGGTAAGCCACGCCTCGCCGATCGGATCGCCCTCGGCCACCACGTCAAACCATGGGCGCAGGTCGTGAAAACCCCATATGCGCGCCGTAAACACCGGCTCAATCAGAAATGGCGCAAATGCGGCAAGCAGCGTGGGGCGATGCGAGGCGGCGGTAAAAGCCGATTCATCGGACATTTTCAATCGGTCCTGCAGGTGAAATTCGCCGGATAACCTGTCGTTCAATTCGCCTGATCCATTGCCCGGTCTCTCGATTCCGGCGCTTGTCTCCGGAGCCTCAGGCCGACACAAGCCGTAAATTCCAATCTAGCAGACGCACAGGAAGAAAAACTCTGTGCACGTTCCCGGCGTCCAGCCTCATTCTCCATCCGGCTCTTCTGAGAAAAATCCAAAAACAATTTCATCCGCACCCAGGAAAATCTGCCGATCTGTTTGGTGGGAGAGATCCGGTGGATTCCGCTCGCTCTGCGATTCGACATCATCCCGCCGTTTGGCGCGCCGGCGTCATTGTCTGCGCCCGCCTGCTGATTTGCGCGATGGCCTGGGCCGGCGGCCCGAAGTACATCGCGGGCACGTCCTACTTCGATCCGGCGGTCGCCGGCCGGCCTCTGCACTGGGCCAACGGTCAGGCAGGCTACTACGTCGATCAGGGCCCGCTCAGCGCCACCGTCTCAAATGCGCAGGCCACGGCAATGGTTGACGCCGCAGCGGCAATCTGGAACGCCGTTCCCACAGCCGGCGTGGCGCTTGTCGACAAAGGCCCGCTCAACGAAGACGTGAACGGCTCGAACATCCTGGTCAACAGTTCAGGGACGATCCTTGCGCCCGCCGATATCGCCCCATCAGCGACCAATTACCCCGTTGCGGTCATCTACGATGCCGACGGTTCCGTTATCGACGCCCTCTTCGGTCCGACGGCCAGCGCGGCCGGAGCCTGCCAGGACAACGGCGTCTTCGTCTGGGCGGACAACTTCAATCCCGACGCCACATTCGCGCACGCCGTCATCGTGCTCAACGGCCTCTGCGCCACCAGCGCGCCGCTTCTCGACATGATGAGCTTCGAGCTGGAGCGGGCCTTCGGCCGTGTGCTCGGCCTCGACGCCTCGCAGGTCAACCCCGATGCACTCACCGGCGACGAGCCGGAGGGTACGCTCGGCTGGCCCGTCATGGAGCCCAACCCGGCCGGCATCTGCACGGCTTCGGGCGGCGACTGCATTCCCGACCCCACGGTTCTGCGCTACGACGACATCGCCGCGCTCAACCGCCTCTACCCCATCACCGCGGCCAATCTCGCCCGGTTCCCTGGCAAGCAGATCACCGCGGCAAACACCATCTCGATCCAGGGCACAGTAAGCTTCGCCAATGGCTACGGCATGCAGGGCGTGAACGTCGTCGCCCGTCCCCTCGACGCCAGCGGCAATCCGCTCTACCAATACACCGTCACCGCCGTCACCGGCGCGGCATTCGGAGGCAACCACGGCAACCCGGTGACAGGTTTCTCCGATGCAAACGGCAACCCGCTCACCGACTGGGGCTCGGAAGACCCTGCGCAGCAGGGCTTCTTCGACCTGAGCGGCATTCCCCTGCCGCCGGAGATGTCATCGGCCGATTATCAGATCAGCTTCGAGCCCATCGATCCGCGCGACATCCTTGAGGATTCCGTCGGCCCGTACACGCTGGGCCAGGTCGCGCCTTCGGGCGCATTGAACGCAACAACGCTGTACAGCCTCTCTGCCGGCAATGCGCAGACTCTCACCGTTACAGCGTCGGGGTCGGCGGCGAGCGCCTACAACGACGCCATCGGCTCGGCGGCAGAGCCGCGGCCTTTATCGGCCAGCGGCATGTGGGTGGGCCGGCTCGGTCAGGTAGGCCAGACCGACTGGTTTACATTTCCTGTGCGCGGCAATCGCACCTTCACCATCGTCACGCAGGCCCTGGACGAAACCGGCGCGCCGACCGAATCGAAGGCTCTGCCTTCGATCGGCGTCTGGGATGGCTTCGACCCTGTCGCTTCTCCCGCTGTAGGCGCGGCGCAGGGCCTCAACGGCCTGGCCACCGGCGAAACCTGCCTGCGCGTCTCGGCCAGCGCCGACGATATCGTCCGCATCGGCATCGCCGACCTGCGCGGCGACGGCCGTCCCGACTACGCCTACAACGGCTGGGTCCTCTACGCCGACACGGTTTCGCCGGCTCGCCTGCCCGCATCCGGGGGCCCGATCGTCATTCACGGCATGGGCTTCCGCATCGCCGACACCGTGATGGTGGCAGGCCAGCCGGCGCTGGTCACCAGCGTTTCGCCCAACGAGATCACGGCCATCGCTCCGCCTGCGCCCGCCGGGGTCACCGGCTCGGTCGACGTGGAAGTCGATGACCTGCCCATCTATTACGCCGCGGCAATCATCTCCGGCGGCATCAGCTATGACTCCGGAGCCGGCGATGCGCTCACGCTGGTCACGGCGCCGATGAACACCGTGCCCATCGGCGTGCCGCTTCCCTTCACCGTCACCGCGCTCGGTCCGGACCTGTCTCCGGCAGGCGGCGTCACCGTCACGTACGCCGTCACCAGCGGCGCCGCG
>DATGLJ010000106.1:0-13754 GCA_035294185.1 Occallatibacter sp.
CCGTAGGTCTCATAAAACGCCAGCGCAAGCTGACGCTCCGGCACCTTGAGCCCCACTTTGCGCTGGAAGCTGAGCGGCGCCATGCGGTGATGCGCGATCTGGTCGATGTCGAAGGCGAACTCTGTCTGCACGTGCTGGTGCTCGCCCTCGGCGTAACTCACCGACGGTCCGTAGTGCGCGCGCAGCCGGGGAAACTCCACCGGAACCGAGATGTTGGTCGCCTCGGGATGGCCGACCGAGTCGCCGATGTAGTGCGAGAGCGCGCCCACGGCGAAGGCCAGCTCATTGGCGTTGTGCGCATTGCGAAAGAGGCTGACGACAAAGTCACCCGAGCGCACGTAATGAGTCAGGTTCGAGTAGAAGCGGTCGCCGAAAGGGTAGTAGCCCATGTCCTGCATGACGCAGCCGCCATAGGCATAGGCGCGCGCATTTTCAAGTTCGGCCGGCGTCAGGTTGGGATAACGGCTGAGCAGCAGCGGGACAATGGAGTCCTGCCAGGTAAGGTCGATGAGCTGCTCGTGCGTCATCAGGGAATACGCCCGGACAGGCTGCCGGCAGACGAGCAGCGCCAGAAGCAGCGAAATTTTTGCCGGCCAGAAGGTGCGAGTCGCGTTGCGCATGGTACACGCATTAAAACATCTGCGCCGTCTCTATGTCCGCGTAACCGATACCCGTCCTCCGGCGGCTGCCGGAGGAGCGGCCCTGAGCGTAAGCACCGTCAGCTCGGGCGCGCAGCGGAAGCGGAACGGCACGCCCACGGTGCCCAGGCCGCGGTTCACATGAAGCTGCATGGAGCCAAAGTTGAACCAGCCCTCGACGTATTTGCGGCCCATCGGCGGCAGATGGACGAGCGGCATCAGCGGAATCCGCACCTGGCCGCCGTGGGTGTGACCGCTCAGCACCAGAGAAACGGCCTGACCGGCCGGATGTTTGCGCAGCTTGTCGACGTAGTCCGGCGCGTGGCACAGCAGAACCACCGGTTCGCCGGCCCGGTTGCGGATTGCGGCCGGAACCGCCGCCTCGGGATCCGGCCGTCCCTCTACCGGATCGTCAAGGCCCGCCAGCCACAGCCGTGCCCCGTTTCTCTCAAGCGGCAGATGCGAATTCCGCAGCACGGCAATGCCGTTGTCCCGCAGCGCCGCACCCACGATGCCTTCGCTTACCAGCACGTCATGATTGCCGAAGATGGCGTACCGCTGGCGGCATTTGAGGCCGGCGAGAATATTTGCGCACTGCCAGGCCGAGCCCTCGGCAAATTTGCGCGGAGCAATCTGATGGGTAACGAAATCGCCGGTAAGCAGGACCGCATCCGGCGCAACCTGATCGATCCGCCTTACCGCATCGCGAACGAAGAACGGTTCGGTGAACTCGTCCATGTGAATGTCGCTGAGCTGCGCCAGGCGGTAGCCGTCGAACTCCGGGGCAAGGCCGGGCAGCGTCACGTCGTAGCGCGAGGCCTGCAGCCAGTGCCGCTCGATTTCGCCGGCATAGAGAGCCAGTCCTCCGGCCCCGCCAACTGCGGCCTTGAGAAATTGCCGCCGGGTAACTTGAATCGGCTCAAGAGCGGCAGCTCGGTCCAGGACTTCCATCTCACTCCCTTGGATGCGATCGGGCATTGACCGGGCAGCGCCGATTCAATCTCGCAAGATTCCGCCGATCTGCGCGCAGCCTGCAAAGGTTGCCTGTCCGGGCGCGTCGAGGAGCGCAGACGATCGTTGCCTGCGCAGGCGCCCGGGCGGCGTATCGGCTATCGCCGGATGCTTGGTTCTGCGCAGATGCGCCTCGCCGGCCTGCTTTCCTTGAAAAGGCGGGTCTATAGCAAGCCTAGCAGCAGGGGCATGGAGGCACTCTGAAGACAGCGCGGTTTACATGCGGACGCCGCCCGGCTTGCGGAGAGCGCGTCCCTGGCCCGGAACCGGCTCCGGCTGCGGCGGTCTGGCCGCCGGCGCAATTGCCGGGTCCCAGTAAATCAGTCTTCCGCAGCTATCGCAGGTAAGCAGCTCGCCCTCGCGGAGCTGGTTCCAGATCTGCGGCCGCAGGCCCATGCGGCAGCCGGTGCATTGCTGGTCGTCGGCGCGGGCCAGGCCGGTGCCGCGCGCCGCCGCCAGCCGGTCGAAGCGACTCAGCCAGTCCGGATCGATCTGCCCGCGCAGAAGCGTGCGATCGCTGTTCAGCGCCGCCAGTTCGGCGTCGATCTCCTGCCGGCGCCGGCCGGCGGCGGCGCGCGCTGTCTCCAGCTCGGCGGTTTTAAGTTCCACCAGCTCGCGCGCCCTGCGCAGTTCGGCTTCCGCAGTCTCGGTGCGCTCAAGGCTCTGGAATTCCTCGTCCTCCAGCCGGTCGATTTCCCGCGACGCAAACTGGATCTCGTGCTCGATGGCTTCGGCCTGCGCCGGCGTTTTTATCACGTCGAGCTGGGCGCGAAAGCGCGCGGCTTTCTGCCGATGGCCGTCGATCTCGCGTTCCAGCCGCGCACGCAGCGCCTCCTCGCGGCTTAACGCGGCCGCGGCATCGGCGGATTGGCTTTGGGCCGCGGCCAGCGCCGCTTCCGCCCGCGCAATCTCGGCCGGCAGGCGCTGCGCCTCCTGCTCCAGGCGCGCGCGCTCCAGTTCCACGCCCTGTAACCTCACCAGGTTTTCAATTAAGGATTGCATCGTCTCCAAAGTCTAAGGCAAAAGGCGGCCCCGGCGCGCCTGAACCCAGCCGGGGCGTCTTTTAGCATCTAACCGGATGTAAGCAATAACCTGCAAAAATGGAAAAGGCCGAATCCTCGATGCAGCCGTCTTCCCGGCTCCGGCGCCGCTGGCTCAGGTGGTGCGCCGGAGCGGTCTTATTGTTTCTCATTACCCTGAGCGTGGTCACCTCCATCCTTCTGCACCGCGCCGAGCCGTTCCTGCGCGCCCTCATCGTCGAGCGTCTCCAGGACCATTTTCGCGCGCGCGTCGAGCTGGACAGCTTTCACGTCTCGCTGATCAACGGCCTTTGGGCCGAGGGAAAGGGCCTGCGCATCTGGCCGCCGGCCCAGGGCGCAGGGGTTGCGCCGGATTCCGGTCCATCCAGGCCGCTCATCAGCCTGGCCGAGTTCCGCTTCCACGCTCCGCTGCACTACAGGCGCGGAGAGCCCATTCGCATCTACCGGCTTGAATTGCGCGGCATGAACATCGATGTGCCGCCGCGCCCGCATCTCGCCCGGCCGAATGCGCCGCCAGCGGCCGGCGTCCAACCGGGCCAGGCTTCCGTCGGGTCTCCGGCGTCATCTCCGGCTGCGCCTGCAGGGCGGCCTGGTTCCCAGCTGTTCCACTTCCGGATTGACAACGTCATCTGCACCGGCGCGCAACTGACGCTTGAAACCTCCAACCCCGCCAGGCAGCCGCTGGTCTTCGCCCTGCGGACCATCAGGCTGAAGCATGCAGACTCCGAGGGCAGGATGGACTTTGAGGCCGAGCTGACGAATCCAAGGCCGGCCGGGCTGATCTTTGCCACGGGCAGCTTCGGACCGTGGGTCGTCGAAGACCCGGGCATGACGGCGATCAATGGCCATTACGATTTCAGGAATGCGGACCTGGGTGTTTTCAGAGGCATCTCCGGCACGCTGAACTCCACCGGCAGCTACCAGGGCACGCTGCGCGACATCGATGTCTGGGGCCACACCGACACGCCGAACTTCGCGCTCACGCACTTTGGCACTGCTCTGCCGCTCAGCACCGATTTCCGCGCCCGCGTGGACGGAACGAATGGCGATACCTGGCTGGACCAGGTGAACGCAGTTCTGGGCCGCTCGCGCGTGAACGCATCGGGCAAAATCGTGCAGCTGATCCAAACCCGCGACAGCAGAGGCCGGCCGGAGCCTCCGCACTCGGTGGGCCACGAGATTGCATTGAATGCCACCGTGGAGCATGGCCAGATGGCCGATTTCATGCGCCTTGCCAGCCACACCGGCGATTCCATGCTGACCGGAACGCTGCACCTGAAGACGGCCGTCGAGATTCCGCCGGGCGTGAACCCCGTGCACGAGCGCATGCGGCTCAAAGGCAGCTTTCTGCTCGATTCTGCGCAGTTCACCAGCCCCAAAATCCAGCAGCGGATCAATGAGCTGAGCCTGCGCGGCCAGGGCAGACCCGGCGACGTGAAAAAGCCGGAGGCTGAGGATGTCTCCTCCACGATGACCGGCGATTTTTCCATGGATGACGGGGTTCTCAGGCTCCCCAACCTTGTCTATACGGTTCCCGGCGCCGAGATCGACCTGGACGGCTCCTATACCGTCGATGGCGGGGGGCTGAGCTTCCGAGGCACGGCGAAGATGCAGGCCACGGTCTCGCAGATGGTCGGCGGCTGGAAGGGAATGCTGCTGAAGCCGGCGGATCGCTTCTTCAAAAAAGAGGGCGCAGGCGCCAGAGTCGGCGTGTATATTTACGGCACCCGTGAAGATCCTCGCTTCGGCATCAACTTCTGAGCCTTGCCGCCGGCTCGCCGGGGGTGGGGCGACTTCCTGCCTGCCGGCTCAGGCACGGCGAGAGACGTCTGGAAACGCAGGATGCCGCGCAGGTGCGCAGCCCGATGCGATGAGGCAAAAATGGGGAGGATGTGCGGGCGGCAGGAGCTTTCAGACGCCCATGCCGAATTCACTCGCCGGCCGCTCGCCGGCATTGGCGTAGAAGTCGTATGGCGTGCGGTGACTGAACTTGTACCGGCTGCGCAACTCAGCGCCCACCAGGATGCCGATGGTAGCCACGGCCATCCCCATCGAAAACCAGCCGACTATCCGCAGAGCGCTCGAACCGCGCCGGGCAATAGCGGCGCCTTCTCCGGCCGGGGTAAGGGGCTCCAGTTCCGTGGACATTCCTGCTTTTCCTCCTGATGGCATCATCATAGCGCACCTGCTGCGCGGCTGGCTGCGCCCGCTAACGCAGAAAATACACCTTTTTAGTTACTTTTCAGCGACAATGCGGTCAATCCACCGGGCTTTCTCCGATTCGGGAAGGAAACTGGCCCGAAACGAATTGGATGCGAGTTGCCGCAGCTGGTCGCGCGTGAATCCCTGTTCGGTGTGCGCCAGCAGGAATTCGTTGGCCAGGTCCGAGCCAAAAAAGGCCGGATCGTCCGAGTTGAGGGTCACCAGCAGCCCAAGATCGAAGCAGCGGCGCAGCGGATGGCCAGCAAACGACCCGCACACCCCCGTCCGAACATTCGAGGTGGGATTCATCTCCAGCGGGATCTGCCGGTCTTTCAGGTTCTGGACCAGTTCCCGATCATCGAGCGCGCTCACCGCATGGCCGATCCGCTCGGAGCCGATCGCCAGCGCCTCCCAGATCGCCTCGGGGCCTGTAGTTTCGCCGGCATGGTTCGTCAGCCGCAGACCTGCGGCGCGGGCCTCGGCGTAAAGCTCACGGAAAGGAAGCGAGCGGCAGCGCCGTTCGTCGCCCCCCAGGCCAATGCCGACGATCGACGGAAAGCAAGCCCGCAGTTCGGCTGCTTTGCGGAAGACGCGCTCGGCCTCCTGAACAGTGAAATGCCGCACCGCATCGAAGATCCAGTAGACCGAGAGCCCCAGCTCGCGCTCGGCCCGCCTGCGCGCCCGCTCCAGCCGCTCGAAGACCGGCTCAAAACATCCCGGATCGTGATTGCGCCACATATAGATGACGCCGACCGAGATAAACACCTCCGCATGCACCACTCCCTGCCGGGCCAGGTGCTCCATCATCCGCCACGCCGCCAGCTCGTAATCTTCAGGGTCGCGGAGCCGCTGCGTCACGGCTCTGAAGGCCTCGATGAAGCCTGTGAAATCGGCGAATTCGTAGAGCGCCTCGGCTTCGGCGCGCGCGAGCGGCGCGTCGTCGTGCCGAGCGCTCAATTCCACCAGCGTGGCCGGTAAAATGGTCCCTTCAAGATGCAGGTGCAGCTCGGCCTTGGGCAGCCGCCGGATAAAATCGGCGATTTCCGTCATAGTTCGAGTGTAGTTGGAGAAAGAGGGGGCGCCTCTTGGCAACGCGGCAGGGCAATTGCGGAAGGAATAGGCATTGCGGGCGGTTCACAGGCCGCGACCCGATTCAGTCTTTTGCCGATACGATTTGCCGGTTGCGCGCAAACTCCGACCGATGGCGGCTGTAAAGAAAATAGATGAACAGCCCGGCCGCCAGCCACGCGAAGAACCGTATCCAGGTTACGATCTCCAGACCCGTCATGAGCACTACGCAGAAGACGATGCTGAGCAACGGAATCACCGGCCCGAAGGGCGCCGTGAATCCCCGGTACCGGCCGGGCTCGCGATAACGCAGAATCAGCACGCCGATCGAAACCAGCACGAACGCAAACAGCGTGCCGATATTTGAGAGATTCGAAACCGTGCCGATATCGAGCAGCCCGGCGGGGATGCCGACCACAAAGCCGGCAGCCCAGGTGGAAACCGCCGGCGTGCGGAACCGCGCATGAATGCGGCCGAAGATCTGCGGCAGCAAGCCATCGCGCGACATGGCGAACCAGATGCGGGCCTGACCGAGCTGGAAAACAAGGATCGACGAGATCATGCCCAGGATGGCGCCGATCAGCACGAACAGGCGTACCCAGTGCAGGCTTGCGCCATGAGGCCCGAGCGAGAGCCGCTTCAGCGCGTTTACCACCGGCGCTGCATCGCCCATCACCGACTGCCACGGCACAATGCCGCTCAGCGCCAGCGCCACGCCGCCATAGAGCAGCGTGCAGGCCACCAGCGTCATCAGAATGCCGAAGGGCACGTCGCGCTGCGGATTGCGGCACTCTTCGGCGGCCGTTGAAACCGAATCGAACCCGATGTAGGTAAAAAAGATGATCGACCCGCCGGTCAGAACCCCCGTCCAGCCCATCGGCATAAACGGATGCCAGTAGCGCGGCCTGATAAAGCCGGCGGCGAAGAAGATGAAGACCAGAATCGCCGCGATTTTGATCAGCACCATGATGTTGTTGGCGCGCGCCGACTCGCGGATGCCGCGCACCAGGACCACGGTGAGGATCATGACAATAAGGAAGGCGGGGATGTTGAACCCGAAATGCCAGCCCGGATTGTAGAGATTGTTGCCGGCGAAATCCTGTAGTCCCGTAGGCAGGTATGCCGGCGAGATCCAGCGCAGCGACGGATGGATGCCGAACCAATCCATCAGATCGACCATGTGCGCGGCAAAGCCCACGCTCACGCTCATGTTGCTGAAGGCGTATTCGAGAATGAGGTCCCAGCCGATGATCCACGCCACCAGCTCGCCCAGCGTGGCGTAGGTGTAGGTGTAGGCCGAGCCTGCAATCGGAATCATCGACGCCAGCTCGGCATAGCAGAGCCCGGTAAACGCGCAGACCACGGCGACCAGAACCAGCGAAAGCGCCAGCGCCGGTCCTGCGCCCGGACGTCCGTCCATAGCGCTGTGGTGCAGCAGCCAGTGAAGCAGCGGCGTATTGCCGATGGAGGGCGCGTCGAAGCGCTCGCCGGCCATCGCCGTGCCGATAACCGTAAAGATGCCCGACCCGATGACGGCGCCAATGCCAAGGGCCGTGAGCGACCACGGCCCCAGCGTCTTTTTCAGCGCGTGCTCCGGCTCCTCGGAGCTGCGGATGAGCTTGTCGATCGATTTGCGGGCGAGCAGTTGGCTGGCCAGTTCAGATCTCCTTGTCGCCGGGATTCAACGACAGGATACGACAGCAAACATGAGTCAGGGATCAGAGATCGGCATCAGCACTGCGTTGTCTTCTGCTGGCCGCTCCGGTCTCTGATCCCTGTTTCCTGCTTCTTTTACCGCTTCGACTGACCGCGCGCCAGTTTCTTCACCTTCTTCTTGTTTGCGCCGCGGGGAGTGGTCCGCTTGGCCTTCGGTGCAGCCTTCTTGCGGGCGGCGCGCTTTGCCTTCCTGCGTTCCGCCTTATCGGTAATGCTCTTCGTGTTCGCCACGTTAACCTCTTTTGTCTGTGTATGTTCTGCACTGCCGCTCAAATCGCGTGCGACCTTTTATCGTAACAGGAGAAGCAGCCTGGCAAAAAGACGTTCGAGCGTCCCTAAATCCTCTCCAGATTCGCAAACTTCTCCATCAGCTTCTTCATCCCGTGGCGCTGGAACATCACCGTCACCTTGGCGTCTTCGCCGTCGCCCTCGCGCATCAGCACTGTGCCTTCGCCATATTTCGAGTGGCGCACGCGCTGGCCCTGCTTCAGGCCTGCAGCTCCGTGCGCCGCCGGAATCTCCATCGCCGGCCGCGCAAACGATCCCGGCCTGGCTCCCGGCCGGCCGCCGAAGAACTTCGCAATATTGTCGATTGAGTCGCCGCGCACCGGCGTCGTTTTCGCTGCCGAACCGCGTCCCGATCCATAGCCTGAACCGCGGCCCGTCGAAAACGAAGCTCCATACCGCCGCCCTCCGCCGGCGCGCGGCATCTCCTGGCTCTCGTCCTCATAGTTGTAGTGGCGTTCCTCGAAGTCGCCGCCATGGCGGTTCCGGCCCACCCCGTATGCGGCCGTAGACCACACCGGACTCCGTCCGCCGAGATTCTCGACCAACTGCGGCGGAATCTCTTCGAGAAAACGCGAAGGAATGCTCGCCTCCGGCGCATCGTTGCCGTACCGGCGGCGGTAATGAGCCCGCGTGACGATCAGCGTGTTCATGGCGCGCGTCATGCCCACGTAGCACAGCCGCCGTTCCTCTTCGAGTTCGTCGGGATTCGAGAGCGTGCGCGAGTGCGGAAACAGACCCTCTTCCATGCCGGCCAGAAAAACCAGCGGAAACTCGAGCCCTTTGGCCGCATGCAGCGTCATCAGCGTCACGCGCGCATCCGGGTCGAACTGGTCGGTATCCGAGGCCAGCGCCGCATGATCCAGGAAATCGGCCAGCGTCTCGCCGCGCTCCTCGGCATCATGCGCCGCGTTCGCCAGTTCTTTCAGGTTTTCAATCCGGCTGAAGGCCTCCGGCGTGCCTTCGGCTTCAAGCGCTTTGATGTAACCCGAACGGTCGATTACAAACCGGATCAGCTCCGGCAGCGTGGCCGCATCGCCCGGAGATCGAAAGGCGGGCTTGTCGTCCTGTTCGCCGGCCGCAGCCGCCTCCGATGAGCCGCTCTCTCCGGCCTGCTTCGGCATCCTGAGGAACGGCCGTTTCGGCGCGGCGGAAAACGGCGAAAAGCTCGCCATATCGAGCAGCGGCAGCTGGCTCTCGTCCTCCACGGGAATCGGCGCGCCGCCCTGCGAACCTGATGCGCCGGGAGCCTCTTCGCCAAAGGCAAAATCCGTATCGCCCTCATTCGCCTCGTTCTCGGCCACATCTGCCGCCAGCTTTCCGGCAAAGTCCGGGTCCATCATAGCCTGAGCATCGAGGATGAGCTGCCGGAACGAATCGAGCGCCTGTAGCGCGCGCCCGGGAGCCAGCTTGTTCTGGATCGCAGCGGCAATCGCATCCCAGGTGGACGTGCCGGTTTCGAGCGCCATTCGTTCGAGCGTTTCGAGCGTCGTTTTGCCAATGCCTCGCGGCGGCGTGTTGATCACGCGCTGCAGCGCCATCGAGTCGTGCGGATTGCGCACCAGCCGCAGGTAAGCAAGCAGGTCCTTGATCTCGGCGCGCTCGTAAAAGCTGAAGCCGCCTACCATCGTGTACTTGATGCCATAGCGCCGCAGAGCCTCTTCCACCAGCCGCGACTGTGAATTCGTCCGATAGAGCACCGCACAGCGCGCGCCGCCGCCCGAACCTTCATCCTCCGCCGCGCTGCCCTGCTCACGCAGAAAGGCCTGAATCCTGTCGGCGATGAACAGCGCCTCGTTTTCGCCGTCCGGCGCTTCGTAGTAGCCGATCTTCGAGCCGCCCTGGCGATCGGTCCACAGCTTCTTGCCTTTGCGCTTCAGGTTGTTGGCTACAACTGCGCCGGCCGCTTCGAGAATAATCTGCGTCGAGCGGTAGTTCTGTTCCAGGCGAATGATCTTCGCGTCGGGAAAATCCTTTTCAAACTCCAGAATGTTGCGAATATCCGCGCCGCGCCACGAGTAAATGCTCTGATCCTCGTCGCCCACCGCGCACACATTCTTGTGTTCGCCGGCCAGCAGCTTCATCAGCTCGTACTGCGGGCGGTTGGTGTCCTGGTACTCGTCCACCAGCAGATAGCGGTAGCGCCGCTGGTAGCGCTCCCGCACGTCTCCCGAAGCCTTGAGCAGCCGCACGGCTTCGAGCAGCAGATCGTCGAAGTCCATGGCGTTGTTCCTGGCAAGCTCCGCCTGGTACTGGTTGTAGATGTGGGCAATCCGCTCGCTGTTCGGATCTTTTGATCCAAGAAAATAATCCTGCGGATTGACCATGTGGTTCTTGGCCCAGGAGATGCGCCCGAGCACCGTGCGCGGCGTAAGCTGCTTGGCGTCCAGCCCCATGCGCCGCATCACCTGCTTCACGATGCCCTGCTGATCGTTCTCGTCATAAATAGCAAAGCTGCGGGTAAGCCCTTTGTCGCCCACGCGCAGCGCCTCGATGTCGCGGCGCAGAATGCGCACGCAGAGGGAATGAAACGTAGCGATCAGGGGTCTGGCCAGCGCTCCGTAGCCGATGAGCTTTTCCACGCGCTCGGCCATCTCGCCGGCGGCCTTGTTCGTAAACGTTACGGCCAGAATCGAGTCCGGCGCTACGTTGCGCTCGCGGATCATCCACGCGATGCGGTGCGTAATCACGCGGGTTTTTCCCGATCCGGCTCCGGCCAGAATCAGCAGCGGACCTTCGGTCGATTCCACCGCTTCGCGCTGTTCAGGGTTCAATTTGGCAATAAGGGGGTGCAAAGCGGGCGTCCGGCGGGAAGAATCCTTCTAACAGTTTACGTCCGGAGAGCGGAACCGGCGAGCAGGACCTGCTTGCGCTGCATCTCTTCTCCGGCGTTTCGATCCTCTCACCCGCTGATTATCTGCAACGCCGCTCAGAGCGCTATCCTGAATCCACCATGACAAAGACAAACGGCGCGCTGCGCCGCATCGGCGTCTACTGCGGCGCCTCCAAAGGCAATCATCCTGCGTTTCGCGCCGAGGCCGAGGCGCTGGGCGAAGCGATCGCGGCGGCAGGCATGACGCTGGTCTACGGCGGCGCCAGCCGCGGGCTGATGGGAGCGGTGGCCGATGCGGCTCTGCGGCGCGGCGGCGAGGTTATCGGCGTGCTGCCCGATGTGCTCGTCGGCCGGGAGATTGCGCATCCGGGCCTCACCACGCTCGAACTGGTTCCCACCATGCACGAGCGCAAGGCCCGCATCAATGTCTTATCTGACGCCTTCATCGCGCTGCCCGGCGGCCACGGCACGCTCGACGAGCTGATGGAAGCCGTCACCTGGGCGCAGATCGGCCTGCACAGCAAGCCCTGCATCCTGGTGAACACGCTCGGTTACTGGGAGGGCTTGCTCGCGTTTCTCGATTCCGCCGTCGCCGCCGGTTTCGTTCGCGCGCAGGACCGCGCCCTGCTGCGCGTTGCCCGCGATGCGCAGCAGGCGCTGGCGCTGGCCGTCGAAGCAAACGCAGCCTGAAGGGCTTTAGCGCTTCTGCCGGCCGCTCGCTGATCCATACAGCCTCGTAATAGCGCCGTCCGGATCCGGCAGCGGATGAAGCGGCGCCTCAGTGCATTGCCGAAGCGCCCGGTCCCGCCCCCGGACGATTTTTATCGAGCAGGAAGGCGAGCAGGATCAATCCAATCGACGCATACGACAGCTCCATGTAAACGTCCTGGTAGCCCTGCGTTGTGGCCTGGGCCAGCAGCTGGTTGTAGATGTTTCCGAGAGCCATGGCCGCCGCATTGGCCTCGCCGACCACGCGGCCAAAGTATCCGCTCAGCGCCTGCAGATGCTGCTGGTATGCAATCGAGCCGGGCTGCATTGCCTGCTGCAGGTGCTGCTGATGCCACAGCGAGCGGCTGGTCACCTGCGCATTGGTGATCGCAATCAGGATGCTGCCGCCAAGGTTGCGGACAAAGTTGATGAGGCCGGCTACCTGGTTGCTCTGCTCGCGCGGGATTCCTATATACGCCGCGTTGGTGATCGAAATGAAACAGAAGGGCAGCGGCAGCATCTGCACCACGCGCAGCCACGAGGCCTGGGCGAAGCTCATCTGTGCGCTGGTGACGTGGGCCGCGTAGCGGAAGGTGAGCACCAGCATCGTGAACCCGATCAGCGTGAGGGTGCGGGCGGAAAACCTTCCCGTGGCCCATCCGGCAAACGGCATGACAATCACCAGCGTGACGCCGCCGGCGGTAAGCGCAAGGCCGGCTGTGGTCGCGTCGTAACCGAGAATCTGCTGCGTAAACAGCGGCTGCAAAACGGTGTTGGCGTTCAGCACGCCGCCAACCAGCATCATCAGGAAGCAGCAGACGGCGAAGTTTTTGTACTTGAAGAGCTTCAGATTGATGAGCGGGCTGCTGTGGTTCCACTCCCGCCAGATCAGCGCAATCAGCCCACCGACAAACAGAACAGCGAACAGGCGGATGAAGCCGGACTGGAACCAGTCCATCTCCTCGCCCTTGTCGAGCATGATCTGCATACCGCCCATTGCGATGGTAAGAAAGGCAAGGCCGAGATAGTCCATATTCCTGATGCGCGAGCGATCGGGCTTGATCCACGGCGGATCCTCGACCAGCCGGGTGACCAGCAGAAACGCTACGATGCCGACGGGAATATTGATGAAGAAGATCCATCGCCAGGAGAAGTTGTCGGTGATCCATCCGCCCAGCGTGGGGCCGATCGATGGCGCGAGCACGGCGACCAGTCCGTAGAGCGCAAAGGCCTGTCCGCGTCTGTGCGGCTCGAACGAGTCGGCCATGATGGCCTGCGCCATGGGCTGCATGCCGCCGCCGCCCGCGCCCTGAATGACGCGAAAGACGATCAGCAGGGGCAGCGAGGGCGCGATGCCGCAAAAAAAGCTGGCCACGGTGAAGACCGAGATGCAGAAGACGAAGAAATTGCGCCGGCCCATCAGGTTCGAGGCCCAGCCGCCCAGCGGCAGCACGATGGCGTTCGAGACCAGGTAGCTGGTCAGAACCCAGGTGCTTTGGTCGGCGCTGGCGCCCAGGCTGCCGGCAATGTGCGGCAGCGCCACGTTGGCGATCGAGGTGTCGAGCACCTCCATGAAAGCGGCCAGCGCAACCGTTGCGGCGATTGCCCACGGGTTGACGCGCGGCTTCCATAGAGCGTGGTCCATCTCTTTGGGCATGTTGGGGTTATTGACCGTTCTTGCGGTCCGGCCGGCGCCGGCTGCGCCTGGGAAAGTTGAATCCGATGCGGACAAACAATCTGCTCCAGTTGGTTTGGAAATCGATCACTGCTGAGGAGGCTGCGCGGTTTGCGCGTATCTCTAGAGTAGATTCATCAGCATGCCCGCAGGGTGCGGCGAACAGGGCCGGGCAGGCGAGAAATTGTCCGGACGCTGAAGGCGGGGTCTACCGGCCGCCGCCCGGAAGGCCGCCCGTCCATGGAGCCGACAAACGATGGAGCCGGCAAACGATGCGGTGCGAATGCTCTGGTCCGGTTAAATTATTCATGGTAAATCGCTTGATGAAGATGGGTAAGCCGAGATGGGCCGAATCTGGTTCCGGCTGATAGCTGGGCGAATGGAATCCGTCCCGAGTTGCATGAGCCGTCAAAGGCGCTTACCTTTGCCCAATTTCAATGTTTGCCGCTCACGTTTCGTCCGACGCTTCGCCGCCGGTTCGGCCTGATGTGAAGAAGTTCGTCAAGTATGCGGCGCTGCGCACCGCTTTCCAGCCATTCGAGACATACAGATAAGTTGTCCGTCCAGACATGGTTTGG
>DATGLJ010000107.1:0-3404 GCA_035294185.1 Occallatibacter sp.
CAGCATGAGCTGTCCTGCGCCCTGATTTGCGTTCTCCTGGCTTTCCGGGCTGGCATAGGCGAACAGGCCGCCGAAGGGCATGAGCAGCACCGCCCGCAGCCGCAGGCCGAGCCATGCGGCAGCCAGCAGGCGGGCGGTTTCCCGCACGGCCACCGCGCCGGCAAGAAGAAAAAACAGCGCCAGACCCCGCGGCCACTGGGCAGCGCCGCCGATTCCGATGAAAACAAACACCAGCAGAGGGAAAAACAGGTGAACGCGGATCTCCACGCCCATCCAGCGCCCCATCGGAATCGCCCATCCTCGCATGGTTTCGATTGTATTCGCTCGGGGCAGCCGGACACAGTCCGTTATGCTGTTACGCGATGCGCATCATTGCGGGACTCTACCGGTCGCGGCAACTCAAAGCGCCTGCAGGCCTGGCGACGCGGCCGACCAGCGACCGGCTGCGCGAGACGCTCTTCAATGTTCTGTCGCCGCGCATCGCCGGCAGCCGGGTTCTCGACCTTTATGCCGGTTCGGGCGCCGTGGGCCTGGAGGCGCTGAGCCGCGGCGCTGCGGCCGTCACCTTTGTCGAGCGCGCCAGGCCGGCTCTCAGAGTATTAAAGGAAAACCTTCATCAGCTCGGCGTCGAGGAGCATGCTGGCATATATGCCGGCGCTGCTCAGGCCTTTTTGCGCAGCACAGAGCAGGGCGGTTTCGACATTGTCTTCCTCGACCCGCCCTACGACAACGGGGCGGAATACGAATCGACGCTCGGTCTGCTTGCGGACGCGGCGGAGAGGTGGCTTGCAGCGGGCGCGGTGGTCGTCGCCGAGCACCGCCGCAAGCAGGGCCTTGCCGGCCGGTACGGCGCGCTCCGGCGCACCCGCCTGCTCGAGCAGGGCGAAGCGGCGCTGAGTTTCTTTGAAGAGGATGAAGGGCGCATTCCTGTCGCGGCCATCCGGAGCGGCGGTAAGGAGCGGGCGCGCAGCGCGCAGTAGCGGGTCAGTTTGAAGGGTACGGGTTCGAGCCCGGACACAAAGCCAGGCAAAATGCTCCCGGGCTTATGCTTCCGGGCTTCAGCCCGGAGGGAATGCGATTTTAACTGACCGACTATCCAGCACGCGAATGCATTGACATTGACTGCAAATGGAGAAAAAATGGCGGGCGAAAAACCCGAGCCGTAATCATTGGGAGGGAACCGTGGGATACGCATTGAAAGCGCAGTCTGGGTCCGTCCTGCCGTTTTTTGCAGCTCTTGGCGCGCTGGCCGCCGGCAGTCTTCTGGCTGGCTGCAAATCGGCCCCGCCGCTCACCAGGGAGCAGGCACTCTCCATCATCCAGGCGAAATACGATTCGATGCCTCCGGCTCCGGCCAACATCAGCGTCAACGATCTGGGCATGCAGGAGGGCGTCGCCGCCGGGTACTGGGTCGGCCTCAAGCGCTATCCCAATGGCTACTGGGGCGATTTCCGGCTGACGCCGGAGGGCCGGAAGGTGGTTAAGCTGATCGACGGCGGCGATCTGATCCAGTGGCGGCCCGAACAGCCCCGGGACCCGAAATACGCCATCGCCATGCAGACTACCGCCGTCAATCATCTCAAGGCCCGCGATATCAGAGATATAGAGGATGCCGGAAGCGGCGCAAAAACGGTTACCTATACGGAGGATGTGGTGCTCGCCGGCGTACCGGAGCCGTTGCAGGGCATTGCGCACAATCCCGGTAACCGCCTGAGCACGGAGCGAACGGCTTTCTTTACGCTCAAAGATGGTTCCTGGGCCCTGCAGTCGATTGAGTAAGGCAGCGTCAGGCGCAGAATCTGGTCATTTCTGCGGGAGCCTTTCCGGTCTGTCGGTTGTTTTTGCAGCAACGGCGGGCGCTTCGCTCACCATCATGTTGAATTGTCCGGCGCAGTAGCGGGTCAGTTTGAAGGGTACGGGTTCGAGCCCGGACACAAAGCCAGGCAAAATGCTCCCGGGCTTATGCTTCCGGGCTTCAGCCCGGAGGGAATGCGATTTGAAACTGTCTGACTGCCTTCGCCAGCTCCCCGTTGACCGCGGCCATCCTTTTTGTTAAGGTAAGAAGGTTCGCAAGAACGCATCTTTTTTCGTGGCTGTAGCCCTGGAAGGGATGCGTAGGAGCTGCAGCGGCGGCAACAGCGCCAGCAGGTCCACAAGGCCGGTTGAGGTTGGCCGGCCGTAGACGTCCCGGATTTGGCTCTCTTCTTGCGAGGGCAGGCCGGGCCCCCGGGCGGCAGGTCTTCGCCGTCTGGGCGGAGAGAGACTGATCGCATCGGCGCCCGCGCGTTCCCCACCTTGGAGGGGCTATGCGGGCCGGAAACGGCGAAACGGAGCTGGCTTTCCCCTCAAAAGCAGTTTTTTGAGGAAGCGCTCGAGAGAGAAATTGAGCAGGTTCTCGAGCGAAAGGGGGAAACGCTCGGCCACCGTCCCGGTTCTCGTCTGAGATTGGAACGAAGGCAGACGCGAAGCAGGCATGCGGGCTTCCGCGCGTTTGAGGGGGCGCTGAGCGCCCTGCAAAAGCCGGAGCGGGCCGAAGGCTCTTTGCGTGGCTGGAATGAAGCTGGCAGGGATTTTGAAGGAGTATTGGTTTGCCTACCTTTAATCAGCTGGTCCGTAAGGGGCGTACGGCGCCCCGTTACAAGACGGCGTCGCCGGCGCTGCAGGCCTCGCCGCAGCGGCGCGGTGTCTGCACGCGCGTGTATACCCAGACGCCGAAGAAGCCGAACTCGGCCCTGCGCAAGGTGGCCCGCGTGCGGCTGACCAACGGCATCGAGGTGACCACCTATATTCCCGGCATCGGCCACAACCTGCAGGAGCACTCGATTGTGCTGATCCGCGGCGGGCGTGTGAAGGATCTGCCGGGCGTCCGCTATCACGTGGTCCGCGGCACGCTGGATTCGGTGGGCGTGGCCAACCGCAACCAGAGCCGGTCCAAATACGGCGCCAAGCGCGCCAAGGGCGGCGCGGCGGCGGCCAAGGGGAAGAAGTGAGCTCCGTTGCGGAGCCTTTCGGGGCGGCTTGCCGGTGCGCAAGCGCGAGGATTTGAGGATTTATGCCGAGAAAAGGGCACATTGCGAAGCGGGAAGTGGCGCCGGATCCGGTCTATGGGTCGACGCTCGTCACCAAGTTTGTGAACTCGATGATGTGGGGCGGCAAGAAGTCGACCGCGCAGGGCATCTTCTATACCGCCATGACCAATCTTGAAGAAAAGGGCGGCGACGAAGCCCTCAAACTCTTCAAGAAGGCTGTTGAAAACTGCAAGCCGCTGCTTGAAGTGAAGTCGCGCCGCGTTGGTGGGGCGAATTACCAGGTGCCGATTGAAGTTCTTCCCGAACGTCGCACGTCGCTTGCGATCCGTTGGCTGGTTACCTATGGTCGTGCCCGTGGCGAAAAAGGCATGGTTG
>DATGLJ010000108.1:0-10562 GCA_035294185.1 Occallatibacter sp.
CTGCGGCCATGGCCGCGCGCATGGCGGCGGAGGGACGGGTGACGGTGTCGGAGCGCAGGTCGATAACCGGTGGCGGCGATGGCATGAGTGGAATCTGTACCTCCGTGCAGATCATTTCTCCGGATGAACACTGCATTCTCACAGGGGCTAGGACCCCAAAGCCGGTGAGACTCTAATGTACGGGCAGAAGCCCGCACCCTTCAACGGCCATGCCGGGCATTGCGAGCTGGCCGCATGCTCCCGCGGAAATGGCAGGCGATAAGGAGGGCGATGCTGTTTGCGGCGCGGAGAAGCTACTGCGCCGGCGCAGTCTCCACCAGCATGGGCGGCGTGTGGCCCGCTTCCTGCGTAGCGCGAACGACGTGCGGCGTGATGATGATCAGCAGCGTCGAGTAGTTCTTCTGGTTGGTATTGTTGCCGATGGCGTTGTTCAGCCCGGGGACCTCGCTGAGTCCGGGCGTGCCGCTGATGGCCCGGCTCTCCGACCGATCCAGCTCGCTGGCCACTTCGACCGCTTCGCCTTCCTTGAGCGTGACGATGCCGCTTGCAGCCTCATTGTTCAGGATGGGATTGCCGTTAATGGACGAGCCGGCCAGGGCGGTAATGCTGAAATCGACAGTAAGCGCGACGGTGCCGTTGCGCAGGACATTCGGCGTGACCTTGAGCGTGAGGCCGAGGTCCTGGTACTGGATCATGGGGATGGTCTGCGCCGTACCGCTGAGCGATGCGAGCAGCGAGCCGAGGCTGCCGGAGGCGCCGGCGCCGGTGAGGCCGGGAATATTGGGCAGGGTCGGCGAGAGGCTCGAGTAGGACGAGGTCTGGATCGGATACTTTGTGCCTAACTTGATGGTGCCGGCTTCGCCGTCGCCGAGCCGCAGCTGGACGTCATCGAGAGTGCGCGAGTCGGAGCTATTGAGGTTCAGGTTGAGCGTGACCGGACCGCCGGGCGACAGCGCCGACTGCGTAAGCCCGCCGCCAAAGAGCGCGAGGCCGTTCTGGAAGAGCGAGCTCGATACCTGGCCCGATGCCAGCAGAATGCCGAGAATCGCCAGCGTGTCGCCGGGCGCGGCCAGTCCAGAGGAGATGATCTGCTGCACCAGGGCCTGGTTTGCGTTCAGGATCGACTGCTCTTCCGCGTAGACATTGAAGGCGGAGACAGATTGCGGCAGCTGCGCGCCGGTGTTGCGCGTGCTGTTATGCGCCAGCTGGATGACGCGCATGTCGAGCATCACCTGGTTGCGGCCGGCCAGCAGGCTGCGCATGTTGGCGTTGAAGGCGTCGAGATCGTCTTCCGGAGCGCGCAGCGTGAGCGCATTGGTGGAGGGGTCCCGGGCTGACTGCGTGACGCCGAAGACGTTCTTGGCGAGGTTTTCCACGTCGGAGAGCTCGGTATCGGCAAGACCGGCGAGATAAACCGTTTCGACCTGCTCGCGCATGAATTGCTTTCGGTTGTCGGGCGTGTCGCGGGCCACAAGCACTCGGTGCGCGTCCATTGGCACGTAGAACGTGTTGGTAACCAGGCCAAGAGCGCGCGCGGCCACGGCAAAGCTGGCGTTGTCGATTTCAAAGCGGATGACGCCGTGCACGCTGTCCACGCTGTCGTCCATAAGCGGCTCGATGCCGTAGGCGCGAAAGACCTGCTGGATGAGCTGGCGCGGCTGGTCCTTCAGATGAAAGCTGTGCAGAGCGGTCGAGGCGAGCAGCGGCTCAGGCGGCCCCAGTTGCGAAGCCTTCTTCTGGTAGAGCGGCCTGGCGGTCTGACTGGCCTGCTCGGCGGCAAACTCGTACAGGTGCTGCGTCACCTCGGGGTTGTTCGGGTCGAGTGCGTAGGCGCGTAAAAGCGTCGCGCGTGCGGCGGCCTCATCGCCCCCGAGACGCTGCCTGGCTGCCGTCTGCACCAGGGCGGCGGCGGCGTGACTGCGCGCCACATCGGCGGCCATGCTGTAGTTGGCATTCGTCGGATCGAGGGCAGCGGCCTGGCGGTATTCGTCGAGGGCCCGCTCAAACTGGCTGTTTGCGTAGAGCCTGCTGGCGGAGATATAGAGCTTTGCTGCGCGCCGGCGATCGCTCGCCGTGGGCAGCTTTTTGTGCTGCGCGGCGGACGCCGCATCCGCGGGCGCAGTCTGAGGCGCGGCCGCTCCGGCCGCCTGCGCCGGCAGAGCCGGGGGCAATCCGAGCAGCAGCACGGCGGCTGCTGCGAGACGAAGCTCGCCGCCCATGCGGCGATTGCGGCGCGGCCTCACCGCGGTTTCTCCGCGTGTTGCGCGGTGTATTCGAGCAGGTCGGCAAGGGAGGTTGCGCAGAGATCGGGCCGATGCTCCAGCAGCTCGTCAAAACTGAAGCGCCCGGTGGCAACGGCGATGATGGGCAGGGCATTGGCGCGCGCGGCTTCAATGTCGCGCGGAGTGTCGCCCACAACGCAGATTCTTGCCGCAGTCCCGGCCAGCTCGCGCGCTTTTTCCGCGGCATTCGCGATCAGCTCCGCGCGAACCGGGTAACGGTCGCTGAAGCCGCCGAAGCGGAACCACTCGCGCAGCCCGGCCTGCTCGATCTTGATCCATCCGATCATTTCGAGATTGCCGGTGGCGACGCCGAGCAGTGCGCCCCGCGCGGCCAGATACTTCAGCGTCTCTTCGACGCCCGGCATGGTCGCGATGCGCATCTCGTGGCGTCTTCCGGCCACGCATGCGCACATCGCTTCAAGAATCGCGTCGATGCTGTTTTCCACCTGCTCGGAGGGGACGCCGGCCAGGCGGCAGGCTTCGCGCAGGATCGCCGGATCGGTGTTGCCGGCCGTGGGAACGCCGGCCAGCGTAATCTCGAATCCGGTGATGCGCTGCACGCTGGCCGAAAAGGCATCGAAATGGACGCGATCACGGCTGCGCAGCAGCGTGCCGTCGATATCGAAGAGATAGGCATCCTGCGCATCCCAGTGGAAGCCCGGCTGTATAAAGATGCGTGGCTGTTTGTCGGAAGCGGTAGAAATCATGATCGGGCGCGCGGCCAGGGGCGACAGGCATTTCCAGTTACCAGCTTAGCAATCCACGCCTGACGGCAGGCGCTGCCCGGCAAACTGGAATGCGCCTCAGCGGTAGCCCTGGCGAAGTGCGCTATATACAGGACGTTCGCTGCGCGGCGGACGCTTGAGGCCGGCGCGAACTTCGGCAAGGTCCAGTCCCAGCTCGGACATGGCGCGGCTGAGCGTATTGCGGTGCATGCCCAGCTCTTCGGCTGCTTTGCACTGATTGCCGCGGTGGGCCACGAGCACTTCTCTTAAATATTGCCTCTTAAATTCGCGCACCGCCTCTTCGTAGCGGATGCCGCTGGAGTGCATTTGTGTCACCAGGCTGTCCAGTTCTTTTCTCACGCGTCCCCTCGTGCTTGGATCATCAGTGTAAGACATTTTGCAAGGTAGCAAGGCAGAATGTAAATTGCTTCGTTTCGAAGGCGGCTCGCGAACGCGCCGGGTTTTTCTACCCACTTTGGAAAAGTACCATAACCGCCCGATTCGCGCTTGCGCCGGCTGCTGCCTGGTCAGGCGCCGCTGCCGGGGTTTGGCCAGTGCGGCGAATGCTGTTTCAGCAACTCCAGACCGTGACGGACCTTATCGGCAAGTTCTTCAGGACTGAGTTGGATGGCCGCGCGGCATGCGGCTTCGAACCGCCCGGCAAGATGCGAGTTACGAAGCAGCTCGGCTTGCGGAAAGAACGCGGCGGCCACCAGGATGCCGAGCGTGACCAGCACCACCCCCTGAAGGAATCCGATCGCTGCTCCGCCCAGCATGTTGAGGCAGCCGAGACCGAGCCAGTCGAATGCTTTACCCAGCAGCGTGCCGATCACGTTGGCGATGGCCATGACGACCAGCGCGATTAAAAAGAACCCGATAGTGTCTGCGATGGCCGGAACGCGAACCAGGGGGAGAAGGACGGCAGCGATGCGCGCGTAGTTCCAGGCCGCCAGCGACAGGCCGCCGATGAGGCCGATCAAAGAGCACGCCGTGCGGAAAAAACCCTGCGCCGCGCCTGCGGCGACGCTGCCCGCAAGAACAATGACGATTCCCCAGTCTGCCCAGGTCATGGATTGCTCCGAGCTACAGCGCGATTTCGCGGCCGGTCAGGCGGCGAAAGGCCTCCACATATTTTGCCTGCGTGCGCTCGACAACGTCATCCGGAAGCGCAGGCGCAGGCGCCTGCTTGTTCCAGCGAATGGATTCCAGGTAGTCGCGCACGAACTGCTTATCGAACGAGGGTTGAGCGCCGCCCGGCTTCCACGTGGCGCGATCCCAGAAGCGCGAAGAATCCGGCGTCAGCACCTCGTCGGCAAGGATCGTGCCTTTCTGCGTTCTGCCGAATTCGAATTTCGTATCGGCGAGGATCAGGCCGCAGGACTCGGCGTGAGCGGCGGCGCGGCGGTAGATCTCGAGCGTCAGCCGGCGCAGCTCGGCGGCGTCGCTGGCGCCGATCATTTTCTCGACTGCCGAAAAGGAAATATTCTCGTCGTGACCATGCTGGTTTTTGTGCGCAGGCGTAAAGACCGGCTCGGGAAGACGCGATCCATCCTGCAGACCGGGCGGCAGCGGAATTCCGCAGACGGCGCCGGCGTCTCGATATTCCTTCCATCCCGAGCCGGCGAGAAAGCCGCGCGCCACGCACTCGACGGGAAACATCTGCGCTCGCTCGACGAGCATGGAGCGGCCTTCGAGCTGCTCGGCATAGGGCGCAAGCGAGGCAGGGAACTGGCTCACGTCGGCGGCGATCAGATGATTGGGAACGACATCGCTCAGATAATCGAACCAGAAGAGGGAAATCTGCGTAAGAATCTTTCCCTTGCCGGGGATGCCGCTGGCCAGCACGTGATCGAAGGCGGAGATGCGGTCGGTGGCGACCATGAGCAGCGCGCCATCGACGGCGTAGAGGTCGCGCACTTTGCCGCGCGCAAGCAGTGGAATGGAGCCGAGATCGGTGCTGAGCAATGCGGTCATGGAGATATTCGTGGAGGACTGCCGAAGCTTCGATTTTCGAGCGCTTCCCGGGCTTTGTCAATTTTCGCCGAGCGGTGCAGGTGCGGACCGGATTTTTGCTCTACGATGCATTGATCGCGCGTTCGGATGCGTCCGCAGCCGATCCGGGTGATTCGGGATCGTATGGGAGATAGACGCGGAAGGTCGATCCGCGCACCGGGTTGCGCTCCGCCCAGATGCGGCCGGAGTGCTGCATCACGATGGTGCGGCAAATCGCCAGGCCCAGGCCGCTGCCGCCTTTCTGCCGGGAATCGGATGCGTCGACCTGCTGGAAGCGCCCGAAGATGGATTCCAGTTTATCTGCGGGAATGCCGCGGCCGTGATCGATGACCGAGAGTGTGACGCCGTCGGCTTCGCGCCGCAGCATAATGCTGACGGTGGAGTTGGGCGGCGAAAACTTGATGGCGTTCGACAGCAGGTTGGTAAACACCTGGAGCAGCCGGTCGGGATCGGCCGAGATTTGCGCCTGCCCGGAATCGTGGATAAGGTGAACGCCTGCGGAATCGGCGACCGGCTGCATGCCTTCGATCGCCTGGCGGATGATATCGGCGATCTGCACGGGACGGAAGGCCAGCGGTTCGCGGCCGCTCTGGATGCGCTCGAGATCGAGAATGTCGTTGATGAGCCGCACCAGCCGGTCGCAGTTGGTGAGCGCAATGCGCATCAGGTTGGCGGCCTTGTCGTCCAGCGAGCCGAGCGCGCCCGCCGAGAGCAGCCCGAGCGCCCCGCGAATGGACGTGAGCGGGGTTCGCAGCTCGTGGCTGACGGTAGAGATGAATTCGTCCTTCATGCGATCCAGCGCCGAACGCTGGCTGATGTCGCGGAAGCTGAGCACCGAGCCGGAAAAGCGTCCATGGTCGAGGATGGGCGTAAGGGTGTATTCGGCAGGGAAGCCGCTGCCGTCGGCGCGAAAGATGGTGTCTTCTCCGGAGATGGGGTGGCGATGCTGGGCGGCCCTGCGCAGCGCGCAGCCCTCGCCGCATCGATGGCCGTCGGCAGCCGCGCCGTGGAGCAGCTCGTGCACCGGCTTGCCGGTGAGCCGCGTTGCGGAGGCTCCCAGCATGCGGGCCGCGGCGGGATTGGCGAAGCTCACCCGTCCCCATCGATCGACGCCGCAGATGCCGTCGGCGACCGAATCGAGCAAAACCTGCTGCTGGCGGCTCAGCTCCTCGGCGCGTCCCTTCTCCTGTGTACGGGCCAGCATCTGTCCGAGCGAGGCTGCGGTGGCTTCGACAGCCGCGATGGTCTCGCTGTTTTCGCTCAGCTTTACGTTCGAGTAAAACTCGAGGACGGCCAGCACCTGAGAGCCCACGCGCACAGGAACCGCCCATCCTGAAACCATCCTGTGCCGCCGCGCTGCATCGAGGCGCGGGCTCGGCGGCATTGCGCCGAGATCGGCAATCCACAGTGTGCGGATCTCCTTCCACGCCCGGCCGGGCAGGTCCGCTCCGCTGGGCAGAGTGAGGCGCTTGCTTTCCTCGATGAGACGTTCTGCGGATTGGCCGGGAGCGCCCCATGCAGCCAGAAACTCGAGATGATTCTGCCTGGCATTCACCAGCCAGGCCAGGCCCAGATCCCATCCCTGCGAAAGGCAAAGCGCTTCCAGGACGCGAGCGGCTGTTACATCCGCCGATGCGTTTTCGCCCACGATCTGGCCGACCACCAGTTGCAGGGCCAGCCGGTGTTCCCGCTGCTTCTGCCGGGTTACGTCGTGCAGCAGGCAGCGCACAGACAACGGCTCGCCCACGCGCGGCCGGCGGCTCAGGCTCAGCTCAAGTTCGATCATGCGCCCGTCGGGCGTGTGATGCCGAAGCGGCGCGCGTTCCACCGTCTCGCCGGCAAGCGCGCGGTGAAATAAAGCGGAGGCCTGCGTCCGGCAGCGCGGGCCGAAGAGATCTTCAAATCGTTCGAGCGCCAGAAGGGCGTCGTTTTCCAGATCGAAGCAGCGCTTCCATGCAGGATTGGCGTAAAGGAACCGCCCTGCAGGGCTGAGCGTGGCGATCATCTCGCTGGAGTTCTCGAACAGGTCGCGATAGCGCTCCTGCGATTCGCGCAGCTCCCGCTCCTGGCGCAGCGCGTCGGTCTGATCGATGGCCACGGCCATCAGCCCGCAGAAGTCGCCCGCCCGGTCGCGCAGGGCAGAGATGCCGAGCATTACCTGAAGCAATTGGCCATCGCGGCGCACAAGCCGTGCTTCAAAGCTGGGCACCATGCCTCCGGGCAGCGCGTTGAGGCACTCCATATATGTGGTCATGAGCGGGACGGAGCCGGAATCGGCGGCGGGAACGTCGGTCAGGCAGAGCCGCTGCATCTCGCGCGCCAGCCGGGCGCCCTCGCCCGGAGCCAGGATGTCTGAAAGATCCCACTCAATCTTCAGCTGTCCGGGTTCGTAACCCAGAAGCCGCTCGGCGGCAGGATTTGCGTAGAGAAGCGCTCCGTCGAGTCCGATGGCCAGCATGGCCACGCCGGCCGAGTCCAGCAGAGCCAGGCCGGGCATGGCCGTGCCGGAATGGCCAGGCCGCAGTGTCTGGATGGGATCCGCTGCCGGCGCGGCGGCCAAATTTGTCATGCGGCGCACGACAAGGGTCATGGCTGCGGCGAGGCAGCTCAGCAGGAGCAGGGCGACGGTCCGGGCCAGCCCCGTTGGTCCTATCAAAATAAAGGATGCGGCAAGGATCAGCGAAAGAACGCCGATGAGCAAGCTGGCCGTCGAGAACCGGCCAGATGGCAGTTGTGCATGAGCGCCCACGATTCCCGCGGCTTCGCCGGGCAACCGCTCCGTCCTTTCATCGGCCTGGGCTGCCATGCCTTTTCCCCAATGCCAATCGCGCTGCATGGTTTCACGCAGCAATGTTTGCAGCCGGATCCGGCGTTATGAGCCCTTATCGGGAACCGGCTTTCTGCCGCGATTTGCAGGTAGTATAAGCGCCTGCGCGGTTCTTTGCCCGTGTTTTTCCGGTTCTGGCATTGTAGATGAACTCGCCGAGGCTCTTAAGTTACCAAAGGCAATAACCGGAAAAGCGGTTCGAATTGCCTCTGGATGCAGCAAAACCGGCTGAAGGGCCGGCAAGGAGACAGGATCTGCTCCCGTATACTTGGCCCATGCCGCTCTCGAAACGATTTTTCGCATCGATTGCTTCCGCGTTGCCTGTCGCGGTCCTGGCTTCGGTTGCAGCATTTCCGCCCGCCGCCCATGCCTGGGAGAACGAAGGCCATCGCATGATCAACCGGCTTGCGGCCCGTAGCCTGCCGCCGGATGTCCCGGAGTTTCTGCGCACGCAGGCGGCTATCGACGAGATCGACTATCTGGGGCCGGAGCCCGACCGCTGGCGTTCGCCTGCCGAGCCGGAGCTGAACGCCGCGCAGGCGCCCGAGCACTACATCGACCTGGAGCTGGCCGATAAGCTGGGACCGCTTCCGCACAGGCGGTTCGATTTCGAGGCCGAAGCCTATGCCGCGCATGAACAGCCGAACAGGATCGGACTGCAGCCATGGGCCGCCGATGAGGTGTGGGAGCGGTTAAAGGCGGCGATGCGCGAATACCGCACGCTGAAGGCTGAGGGCAGGGATCTGATGCCGGTCGAGCAGACCGTCATCTTTTACGCGGGCTGGCTGGGCCATTATGTGGGCGATGCCTCGCAGCCCCTGCACACCACCGTGCAATACAACGGCTGGACCGGGCCCAATCCGAACGGCTACACGACCAGCCGCCAGATCCACCATATTTTCGAGGGCGTATTTGTGGCCGATAACATGCACGATCCGGAGGTGCAGGCCAGGATGACGCCGCTGCATAAGATCGAGGGCGACATGTTCGACGCCTATATGGCGTATATCCGGCAGACCAACAGCTGCGTGGAGAGGCTTTATCAACTGGAAAAGGCCGGGGGCTTCACGGGGGCGGGTACGCCGGAGTCGCGCGCCTTTGTAGCCGGGCGGCTGGCTGCGGGCGCCAGCATGCTGCGCGACATGATCTATGCGGCGTGGATTCGCAGCGCCGATCCGGTTCCGGCGTATTCCGGACAATAAAGCTTAAGGCGCAGGCAGGTCAGCGGCCGGGCTCGGAGACAATGGCCGGAATGCGCCTGAGCATGGCGTACAGAGCCGGAGTCATAAGGAGAACGGCGGGAATGGCGACCAGCAGCCATCCGGCCATTGCGCGGCCGACAATCGCTCCCGCCTGCGTTGCCAGATGCAGCGACGAGGCCCGAAGCAGCGCCGGCCAGAGCTGCGGAGTTTGCTGTGCGCTGATGGCGGGCAGGGCAGAGGGGGTAACGATATGTGCCCCGAGCCGCACAAATGGAACGAGGAGCGCCAGCTGGAAGGGCATAGCGGCGTAGTTTGCCGCCTGGATGGCCGGCATGTTCAGGCGCAGCGCCAGGGCCAGCGCTGCGCAGAGCAGGGTGGGCGCGCCCAGCACCGGAATGCAGCCGATCGTGAATCCCAGAGCCAGGGTTACGGCAAGCCGTTGCGGCGTGATTCCCTGGCGCAGCCATACGGCCAGATTCCGCTCCAGTTTTTCGATTCCCATTGTGCGGCGCATCATTGTCACCAGCCTGAGATGCTCTGATTATCGGTACGCAGGAAGAAGGCATGATGGTTTTCGCGTAAAAACTTTTGTCAGGGGAATCCGGGGCGTCATCCCTTGCGCCAGAGTCCGGCAAGCCCCGGCCGCTGAGGCCTTGCCCGACTGCAATTCGTTGTTGAATCCTCTGTTCACGATTCCTGTGCCTGCGCTACACTGATTTTCGCAATGCGGTGCTTTTGAGATGCGGATTTTAGGAATTGACTGCGGAACCGAGGTTACCGGTTTCGGAGTCGTCGAAACGGTGGAAGATCCGCGCGGGCCGCGACTGAATGCGTGCGCAAGCGGAGCTATCCGGCTGGCAAAGAACAAGTCCCTTCCGGCGCGGCTGGAGCAGGTCTTTCGTGAGCTTTCCGCAGAGATTGAGCGCTGGAGGCCCGATACGGTCGCGATCGAGGAGGTCTTCTACTCCGTGAATGCCAAATCGGCTCTCAAGCTCGGCCAGGTGCGCGGCGTGGCGTTGCTGGCTGCCGCCTGCCAGTCAATCCCGGTCGCCGAATATGCTCCCCTCAAGATCAAGTCGAGCGTGGTCGGCTACGGGCTGGCCGGCAAGGAGCAGGTGCAGTTCATGGTTGCCCGCCTGCTGGGTCTGGAGGCGATGCCCGAACCGGCCGACGCCGCCGATGCTCTGGCCATTGCCATCTGTCATATTCATACCGCGCAAACACTGGCGCTGCAGGGAGCCTGATTGATGAGGCCGGCTATTTTCGCGCTTGCCTGCTTTGCGGTCTCCGCCCCGTTCGGTCCGGTTTCCGCCCTCTGCCAGGCGGCGAGCGCGTCCATCGCTTCGCATCCATCCGGTCCGGCGGGGCCGGACGCGCCGGTTATCTCGGTCGACTTTTCGAACCCCGCTCTTTCCCCCTCTCACTGGACCCTGAGCATCCATCCCGACGGCAGCGGCCACTTTCGCTCCGAGATGGGCAATGCCGCCGCCGGCTCGGGCGGGGAGATGCAGGT
>DATGLJ010000109.1:0-10230 GCA_035294185.1 Occallatibacter sp.
GAAGTCAACGTTCCTAAAACGCGCACCGTCAGGCAGATCACCGAGCAGCGCATGGTGGTGACGATCGACAAGGACCAGAAGGTTTTCCTGAATGATCAGCCGGTCAATATTCACGATCTGCCTACGCTGCTGCGCCGTCCCGGCGCAGACCCGGCGCACCAGGCCATCTATCTGCGCGCAGACGAGACTGTGCCGTTCGGCGCATTTGCCAGCGTGATGGACGCGGTGAAGATGTCGGGAATTACGAACGTCTCGATCGTGACCCAGCCGCTCGAAGGCAAGGCGGCAGGCGGACAGTAGCGGGCCGGCGGTCTATCGAGGATGAAATCGAATGACCCCGATGGCTGAGGATGAACGGTTTGGATGAACGGCTTGATTGACAGCGCGGAGCATCTTGAGCGGGAGCTTTCTCCCGAACCGCTCGCCGGTCCGGCGCTGGGCGCCGTCATGCTGCATCTGGCGCTCGGCCTGCTGCTGGCTTATTATGCCTGGATTCTGGGCCTCTTCCATCGCAACGAATGGGGCAACGCCGGCGCAGGCGGGGCGATGCAGGTGAACCTGGTAAGCCCGCTTCCCTTGCCTTCCACGCAGGTGAACCAGAACGTGCTCGCCACCGAAACGCCCAGCCAGGCGCCAGCCCCGCCGAGCCCGAAAGAACAGCGCCAGGTGGACGAGACGGCGATTCCGATCCTGGGCAGGCACGTCAAGCCGCAGCAGAAGACCGCGCCGAAGACGCCGCGGCGCCAGCCCGCGCCGCAGCAGGACCGCGCCTACTACGGCGAGCAGCAGGGATCGTCGATGCCGCGCGCGATCAGCCCGCAGGCCGCATCGAATGGCCCCACGAACGTAGGCGACAACGATTTTGCCAGCATGTTCGGCTGGTACGTGGACCAGATCAACCGGAAAATGTCGCAGAACGGATACAGATCGATGGTCGATCCGCACACTCCGAGCGGCGCTCGCGCATATATCGTATTCACCATCGGGCGCGACGGCAGCGCCGGCAACATCCGGCTGGCGCGTTCGAGCGGCAGCCCCACGCTGGACATGGCGTGCGTGCGGGCTGCGCAGCGGGTTGACACTTTCGGTCCTCTGCCGGCCTCCTATAATAAAAGCACGTTGAATGTTTCTTATTATTGTGAGTATTGAGCGCTTGCCGATTGCAGGTGTTGAGCGGCTGTTGCGGGCATCGCGGACGCAGTGGCCTTCTTAGCGCCGCCAGTTGCCCGGAGTACGGAAAAAACTGCGATCGGGCGCGACCTTTCCCGGCAATCTGCGTCATGAAGAAGGGACTTGCTCGACCCTGGATCGAGCTTCCGGCAACCGCAGGAAGGACTGCATATCGCATGAAGGCGATTTCGCGTTGTTTGCCTCTCTTTTTATCCTGCATTGTTTTTCTCTCCGCCCCGTACTCCCGGGCACAGGACTGGGTTCATACCGGCTCCAACCTGGGCAACGCTCCCATCCGGCTGGCCGCTGCGGATTTCAAGCCCGTCGGTTCCGACCCGCAGACCCCGGCGCTGAAAGCGGTCTTCGACGCCACGCTTTTTAACGACCTGAATAACGCCGGCATCTTCGACATGGTTTCCAAGAGCCTTGCTCCGCAGGCCATGCCCGGCTCGCCGCAGGAGATGGTTCTGAGCCAGTGGTCGGCGCCGCCGGCCAACGCCGCCATGGTCGCCTTCGGCGCGCTCTCGGTAACCAACGGCCGCCTCGTGGTCTACGGCTGGCTCTTCGACACGCACAATGCGGCCAGCCCGCAGGTGCTCGGCCAGCAGTACAACGAAGCGGCCAGCGAGGAGATGGCTCGCACGGTGGCGCACCGCTTTGCCGACGCCATCATCTACCGGCTCGGCGGCGGCATCAACGGCATCTGCGAAACCAAGATCTACTTTGTCAGCTCCCGTACCGGATCGAAAGAGATCTGGGTGATGGATTACGACGGCGAGAACCAGCGCCAGGTCACGCACCTGGGCCAGATCTCGCTTTCGCCGCATGTTTCGCCCGACAACTCGCGCATCGCCTTCGATTCGCTGGGCCCGAACGGATGGGCGGTGCGCATGTACTCGCTGGATCTGGGCCGGATGGTGCGCTTCCCTGCCGGCGCGGAAGGCGGAAGCAACCACGCGCCCGCCTGGTCCGGCGACGGGACCAAAATCGCCTTTTCTTCAGCGCGCTCGGGCCGGCCGGAGATCTGGGTCTCCGACGACAGCGGCGGCAGCGTGCACCGCATTACCTCGTTCGGTACAGACACCTCGCCCAGCTGGAATCCGAAGACCAATTCGCAGATTGCCTGGGTAAGCGGGCGCACCGGCGAGCCGCAGATTTACATCATGGATCAGGATGGCTCAAACGTGCAGCGCATGACCGACGGCGGTTACGCTGTTTCCCCCTCCTGGTCGCCCGATGGCGCCATGCTGACCTTTAGCTGGAACCGCAAGTACGGACCGGGCGATCCCGGCGGGCAGGACATCTACGTGATGGACATCGCCAGCAAGCGCTGGCTGCAGGCCACGCACGAGTCGGGCACCAACGATTTTCCCTCCTGGTCGCCGGATCAGCGGCATATCGTGTTCGAGCGCACCATCGGCGGCCGCACGCAGATCTGGTCGATGCTCGCCGACGGCACGCACCAGCAGCAGCTGACCAAAATCGGCGATAACTTTATGCCGAACTGGAGTTCGAAGTGATGGAATTCCCTCGATGCGCCGATTGGAGGAGATGCACTGGCGGACGCGCGCAAATACGACACTGCGCCTGCCAGTGCGCGCCGGAGTTTTGATCCCTGCGGGGCTGCGAGCGCTCGGTCAGGTCCGCGTCCCGAAAATTTGGCCGGCCAGATGCGAACTTTCCTGAACGAAGCTCGCGTGACTGGCGCTTAACCTGTCGTACTGCGTTTTTTTTGAACGGGGACGAAAGCCACAACGCTGCCCCCTCCAGGGGATGCAAGCGTAACCGAGAAAGGCCGGATTCCCGGATTGAATTTGAGATTCCATAAGGAGTGATTCCCTTGAAGAAGCGTTTGTATGTCCCTGTCGTTCTGCTCCTTGCCATGGTTGCCGTATCGGGATGCAAGAAGAAGCATCCCGTAGCCCCGCAGGCTTCGGCCCCCCCGCCGGTAACGCCCGCTCCCACGGCGCAGTTGACGGCGACGCCGACAGTCATCTCGGCAGGCGACCAGGTACAGCTTTCCTGGCATACCACCGACGCTACCTCGGTTTCGATCGACGGCATCGGTGACGTACCCACTTCGGGCGTGAAGACCGTGACTCCCACCGAGTCGACGACCTATCACCTCGTCGCCAAGGGCGACGGCGGCACGGCCGACGCCTCGGCCCGCGTGACGGTCAATCCGCCGCCCGCAGTGCAGACGCCGGCCACCACCATGAGCGCAGAAGAAGAGTTCAAGGCCAACGTGCAGGACATCTTCTTCGATTACGACACGGCGGATATCCGCAGCGACGCCCAGGCTACGCTGGCCAAAGACGCCAGCTACCTGAACGCCCACCCGGATATCAAGATCGTAATCGGCGGCTACTGCGACGAGCGCGGCAGCGACCAGTACAACCTGGCGCTCGGCCAGAACCGCGCCAACGCGGCCAAGGACGTGCTGGTAAGCCAGGGCGTAGCGGCCAGCCGCATCCGGGTGATCAGCTACGGCAAAGAAAAGCCGTTCTGCACCGAGTCCACCGAACAATGCTGGGCGCAGAATCGCCGCGCCGGCTTTTCGATGGACAACCAGTAAGAACCCAGCCGCCGCGCCGCCCGGAGCAAGGGCGCGCGGCAGCAGGAGCTGCGACGATCGGCGGCGGTCTGTGGCGAAGCTTCGCGCACGGTCTGCGGCAATGTTGATTTGCGCCCGCAATCGCCGCCGCTCCGGCAGGGGCTGGCGCATGCTCTTGTATCATCAGGGATGGTGACACATGAAACCGCGCATCCTTCACGCTCGCTTTCTCGCCGCGGCCGCACTGGCCATGATCCTCGCGCCGGCAGCCGTTCCGGCCCACGCCGCCTCGAAAGAAATCATCGAGCTGCAGACGCAGGTGCAGCAGCTTCTCGATGAGGTCCAGCGGCTGCAATCCACCTTCGACACCAAGTTCGGCGTACTGCAGAACCTGGCCGAACAGACCGCCGACGAGGCCAACAAGATGACCTCGGCCGTCAACGCGCTGCAGCAGAAGATGGATGCCGAGTCGCAGAACTCGAACGGCAAACTGGATACCGTCTCCGGACAGGTACAGTCGCTGAACGATTCGGTCGACGAGCTGAAGACGCGCATCGCCAAGCTCGACAAATCGATCTCGGACCTGCAGACGCAGTTGCAGCAGTTACAGAGCCAGCCGAATCCGGCTGCCGCGCCGGGCGCAGCGCCAGCCCCCGGAACCGGCGCTCCGGCCGGGGAAAATGGAGCAGCGCCAGCCCCGGCCATGGCCGCACCCCAGGCGCAGGCTCCGCCGCTCAACGAGACCTTCCAGGCGGCTCTGCGCGACTTCAACTCCGGCCATTATCAACTGGCTTCCACCGAGTTCCAGGACATCGTACGCTACTATCCGCTCGACGACCTGGCCGGAACTTCCCAGTTCTACCTCGGCGAGATCGCCTACCAGCAGCAGCGGTTCGAAGACGCCATTAACGATTACAACGCCGTGCTGGAAGGATTCAGCGGCAACGCCAAAGCGCCGGCGGCGCAACTGAAAAAAGGGCTGGCGCTGCTGGCCCTGAGCAAGCGCGAGGCCGGCATCCACGAGCTGCGCCTGCTCATCCAGCGCCACCCGCAGACGCCCGAAGCCGCGCGGGCGCGCAGCAAGCTGAACAGCATGCGCGTCAGCATCTCGGCTTCGCGATAGCCGGCCGCGGCGCCAGCCTTGCGCCGCTGTTCTGCTCAGCTCTCCTGCTCGCCCAGCGCCAGCCGCAACTGGTGCGTTTCGCTCCAGGCCATGCGCAGGCCGCCGGCCACCAGGCCCCGGCCCATCAGTTGCACCAGCGCAATCACTGTCGCCGCCGTGCGCGGAGCAGATCCCTTCGGCCATATCTCGCAGAGCGGGCGCACCACGCCATTGGCGTCGGGATGGTACACGCGCTCATCCCAGGAGCGCGAGCCCGGCGGGAAATCCGGATAGTGCCGCACAGCGTCGATCGCCGAGCGCAGAATGCGATGTTTCCACGGCTCGGCGTACTGCGGCAGGAAAAGAACATGGCTCCTGCGCTCGCGGCGAATCTCGTGCACAAACTCGGTAAACGTCGTCGCGTTGGTCAGGTTGATGTTCGCGTTCGGCTCCACGCCGTGCCGGTCGCCGCCGGAGATGAGCAGCATGTTCCAGCGTTCGGCCAGCCGCCGCACCTCGCGGTTCTCGTCCCAGTTGCGCAGGCCGTTCAGCTCGAGTGCGTGCAGATACGCGCCGTTCTTCTGCAGGAACTCGCCGACCAGAAACCGATGTCTCTCGGGACCGACGATATACAGGTCCCACATCGGGTGGTTGAAGACGACCAGCACGTTCGGCTCGCGGTTGAGTTCAACAAGAATATCGGTGAGCCGCGCATCGCTGGGCTTTGCCGTGAATTCAGCAAGAGTCTCCATCCATTCGACGGCCCGCGCGCTGGGCAGGTTATGAATGCCGAGGTGAAAGGCCTGAACGCCGCCGTAAGGAGCGCTCCACTCGACACTCACCGGAATATGCCGTGCGCTGGGCACGGTGCGCAGCAGCATCGGGGCGTTGATGTTGTCGTGATCGGTGAGCGAGACCATCGGCGCCAGGCCCAGCTTCTCAATCTGCCGGCTTTCGAGATCGAAGGCCAGGCGCGGCGTCATGGGCGGCGTCCAGTAGCTGCGGGCGTAATCCATGCGTACGCCGTAGGCCTGCGCGGCGCGGCGCTCCACGCGGGCAATCAGCGGGCGCATCAGAGGAAACTGATTGCCGAAATTGGCCAGAAAATCGAGCGTCTCCAGCGACTGGTTGGTATGGCCGTGCAGCGAGACTCCGGCGCGAAATCCGCGCGCCGCATTCCCGTCGCGCCACAGGTAGGAAACCGTCGAAGTGGGCATAGCTGGCTCCCCGGCTGCGGAGCCCTTCCCGCAGCTTTGTTCTCAGTTTCGCGGAGGCAGGTAAATGCACCATGAATGAGGCAAAAACGAGCGGTCAAAATCAGGCAGGAACCAGCAAAGTTAACGAATGATTCGGTGCGATAAGAATTCGAATCGAGCAGAGCAAATTGGAAACAGACTGATTTGACAACTCTTTCCGCCGTCCAATACCTTTGCTTTCACGCAGCAATTCCCTTCTCGCGCGCGCAGAAAATCGCTCTGCGCGACGCAAAAAAGGAAACGAGAGCCCGGTGATCCTCGAAGGAATCGGATGGCACATGGTTGGCGCGGCCGCTGCCGCGTCGTTCTACGCCCCCATCGAAAAAGTCCGCAAGTGGTCGTGGGAGACGACATGGGCCGTGGCCGGCCTCTTCTCCTGGATTCTGCTGCCCATCGGCGTGAGCCTGCTGCTGCTGCCCGACTTCCACGGCTTTTACGCCGCGCTGCCGGCCGGCCTTCTCTGGCGCGTAGTGCTGTTTGGCGCCATGTGGGGGGCAGGCAACGTCAGCTACGGACTGACCATGCGCTACCTGGGCATGTCGCTCGGCATCGGAGTGGCCATCGGCGTCACGCTGGTCGTCGGCACGATTGTTCCGCCGCTTATGCACGGCCAGTATGCGGCGCTGTTCCTCACGCGCAGCGGCGCATGGAACATGGCCGGGGTTGTCGTCGCCATTCTGGGCATCGCCATCGTCTCCTACGCCGGCCACCTCAAGGAGCGCGAGCTTGAGGGCGAAATTCGCGAGTTTAATCTCGCACTCGGCCTTGGACTCGCTATCCTGTGCGGCATTTTTTCTTCGGGCATGTCGTTTGCGATCGACGCCGCCCGGCCCATCGCCGACGCGGCCGTCGCCGCCGGGGTCAAACCCCTCTACTCCGCCCTGCCCAGCTACGTGCTCATCATGGGAGGCGGCGCGGCGGTCAACTTCGCCTACTGCTTCTTGCGGCTCGCCTTCAGGCGCGATCTCTCGCTGCGCGCCGATCTGGCCCAGCCTGGAATGACGCTGGCGAAGAACGGCGCCATGGCTGCAGCCGGCGGCATCATGTGGTACCTGCAGTTCTTCTTCTACGCCTGGGGGGTAGCCAACATCCCCGTCCGCCTGGGCTATGTCAACTGGATGCTGCACATGAGCGGCTACGTGCTCTTCGGCGGCATCGTCGGACTTGCGATGGGCGAGTGGAAACAAGCCGGCGGCCGGCCCGTGCGGCTGCTCTGGGCCGGAATGCTGGTGATCATCGCCGCCGCCAACCTCGTCGGCCTGGGCATGGCGTCGTAGAACCGGCTGCATCGATGCTGCTTTGCAAGAGCGCGGCTCGAGGCCCGGTCAGGCGCATGAGAGGCTTCTCTTTTCCAATCAATGCTCCCGGCAATGGGCGGGATCACTCTTTCGTCAGATTCATCGCGCCGGTAAGGCTGGCGACGCGCTCCACGTTGTGGGAGCGGCACCAGGAGGCGAGCTCTTTTGCCAGCCGCTCGGTGGCGCGCGGGTCGGCGTAGCTGGCCGTACCCACCTGCACAGCCGTGGCGCCGGCCAGCAGGAACTCAACCGCGTCCTCGGCCGTGACGATGCCGCCGATGCCGATGATGGGAATCTTCACCGCCTGCGCCGTCTCGTAGACCATGCGCAGCGCGATGGGCTTGATCGCAGGGCCCGAGAGACCGCCGGTGACGTTGGTCAGCCGAGGCCGCCGCGTCTCGGCGTCGATCGCCATGGCGCGGAAGGTATTCGTTACGCTCACCGCGTCGGCGCCGGCCTCTTCGGAAATTCGCGCCATCTGGCCGATCGAAGTCACATTGGGCGAGAGCTTGACGATCAGCGGCCGCCGGGTCGCATCCCTTGCACGGACAACGAGCAGCGCAAGCGACTCCGGATCGGCTCCAAAGCTCATGCCGCCGGCGTGCACGTTCGGGCAGGAGACGTTCAGCTCATAGGCGGCAATGCCCTCGGCTTCGTTGAGCCGCTCGATCACGGCAAGGTACTCCTCCACCGTGCAGCCGAAGACGTTGACGATCACCTTGCAGCGCGGGTAGCGCCGCATGGGCGGAAGCTTCGTGCGAATATACTCGTCGACCCCGACGTTCTGCAGGCCGATGGCATTGAGCATGCCTGCGGCGCTGTGAATCAGCCGAGGCGCCGGATGGCCGGCCATCGGCTCGAGCGAAATGCCCTTGGTGACCAGGCCGCCCAGCTTGTCGAGCGAGACAATCTCTTCGAACTCGATGCCGTAGCCGAACGTACCGCTGGCGGCGATCACCGGATTGGTCAGCTCCAGCCCGGCCAGGTTTACTCTCATGTCGGGTTTCACTGCGGAGCCGGGTCCTTTCGGAGGGTTCAGCTTCATGATAATCGCCGCCGCGAGGCTCGGCGCAAAGCGGCGGTGACCGAAGGCATCTCCGGAACGCCCTTCGCTGCGGCGCACCAAGAAAAACGGGCAGCCAAATGGCTGCCCGCGGCTGCCCTGCTCGCCGGCCGTTACGCGGTAACCGGCTCGCTGGCCTGCACCTTGACCGGCGTCAGCCAGCCGAAGCGATCGGGTTTGAGGCCGTTGGCGATTCCGAAGAACTCGTCGGCGATCTTCCTGGTAATCTCGCCAGGCTTGCCGTCGCCAATCACAATCCGGTCAATCGAACGGATGGGCGAAACCTCCGCCGCCGTGCCGGTGAAGAAGACTTCGTCGGCGATGTAGAGCATCTCGCGCGGTATGGGCTGCTCGGTGACCGGCAGGCCAAGATGGCGCACGATGGTGAGGACCGAATCGCGGGTGATGCCGGAGAGCGCCGAGTTGGCCAGCGGCGGCGTGTAGAGCACGCCGTTGCGCACCACGAAGATGTTCTCGCCCGAGCCCTCGCTCACCAGGCCGTTGACGTCGAGCGCAATGCCTTCCTGGTAGCCATTGGTCTCCGCCTCCATGCGGATGAGCTGCGAGTTCATGTAGTTGGCGCCCGCCTTGGCCAGGGCCGGCATAGTGTTGGGCGCAAGGCGGTTCCAGCTCGACACGCAGATGTCGGCTCCGCCGTGGCCGGCGATGTACTTGCCCCAGGCAAAATTCGCGATGTAAACCTCGATCGGGCAACCGCGCGGGCTTACACCCATGTCTCCATAGCCGCGCAGCACGATCGGCCGGATGTAACACGGCGTCACTCCGTTGGCTTCGATAACGTCCACCACCGCGGCGCACAGTTCTTCGAGCGTGAACGGAACATCCATGCGGTAGATCTTGGCCGAATCGAGCAGCCGCTGCATGTGCTCCGGCAGGCGAAAGACCGCCGAGCCCTGCGGCTGACCGTAGCAGCGAATGCCCTCGAAGACGCTGGAGCCGTAGTGAATTACGTGGCTCATGACGTGAATCGTGGCCTGCTCCCAGGGAATCAGGTTGCCGTTATGCCAGATCTTTGCGGTGGTTTGGATGGGCATCGGGGTCGAAAAACTCCTTCGGCGCGCAACAAGCGCACATTATTAAGGTAGCGCGGAGCGGGCCGGCATGTCACGGAAACCCGGATCGCAGTCCGAGGCAGGTGCGGGCGTATATCCTTGGCGAGTGTGGAGATGGAGGACTCGATGATGGTATCCGGCAGCAGAAGGCTTCTGTTTACAGCATTTTATGCAGCGCTGCTGACGGCAGCGCACGGCATGGCGCAGGAGCTTCGCCAGGGGTTTCTGAATCCGCCTCTCGATGCGCGGCCCATGATGCGCTGGTGGTGGTTTGGTCCGGCAGTGGTCAAGCCCGAGCTGGGCAAGGAGCTGCGGACCATGGCTGCAAACGGCATTGGCGGCGTGGAGATTCAGCCAGTGTATCCGCTGATGCTCGACGATCCGGCTAAAGGAATCCGCAACCTGCGTTATCTGTCGCCTGAATTTCTAAGCGACGTGAGCTTCGCCAACCGCACGGCCCGCTCGCTGGGCCTGCGCGTAAGCATTACGCTGGGCAGCGGCTGGCCGTATGGCGGTCCGCATACGCCGCTGGCGCTGGCTGCAGGGCGGCTCAAGGTGATTGCACGGCCGGCAGGCGAAGCGGCAAACGGCGCACCGCATCTGGCCGCGGGCGATTCGCTCATTGCCGCGTTTCTGGTTTCCGGCACGCCGCAATCGTTCGATCCGGCGACGGCGCGCCGGATCGAGCCCGGAAAGCCCCTGCCGGCAAACGCC
>DATGLJ010000110.1:0-10341 GCA_035294185.1 Occallatibacter sp.
ATCGCCAAGGCCTGCGCGGTCGGCGTGCGCCGCCATGGAGGCCTGGATTGCGAGCGCCAGCTCGAGCGCGGCGCGGCCCTGCTGCGCGGTGACGCGCGGCGGCCGACGCGTGCGGACGGACTCCAGAAAGGACTCGATTTCGAGGCGCAGCGGCTCGCCGGGAGTTACCGGCGGCTTTGAAAATTCGAGGCCCGGCAGCGTGGGCGTCTGGCCGGCAAATTGTCCGGCATTGGCAAGTCTGGCCGGCAGCGATGGGTCGACAGTTCCGGATGCAATGGCCGCCATGATCTCCGCGCGCAGTTGCCCGGCAGCTTTGCCGGTCAAAGAGCCGCCCACTGCGCCAATGTCACAGCCGCCTCCGGCGAGCCTCGATTCGGCGATCTTTGCTGCGTCGATGCGCGCTTCGGCAATTTTCGGCTCTTCGACGCGAATCTCCAGCACGTCGCGCCGCGCGTAGTCGATCGAGACATACTGGCGCGGCTCGAAGAAGCGCAGCTTGCGCACGCGCTCGGTGGAGACGCGCGAGGCGGTGAAGTTGGCCACGCAGCCTGACTCGAACTCCACGCGCACATTGGCGATGTCTACCTTCGGCGACAGAATGGGCAGCCCGACGGCGCGGACTTCGCGCACCGGCGAGCCGGCAAAGGCGAGCACAATATCGAGATCGTGGATCATCAGGTCGAGGACCACATCGACGTCGAGCGAGCGCGGCGTGAAGACGCTGAGCCGGTGCGCCTCAAAGAACATGGGCCGGGTGAGCCGCGGTTCGATGGCGAGCACTGCCGGGTTGAAGCGTTCAAGGTGGCCAGGCTGCAGGATGCGGCCGGCGCGAGCGGCGCGCGCGATGAGGTCGTCGGCTTCGGCAAGGCTGGCCGCCAGCGGTTTTTCTACCAGCAGGTCGAGCCCCGCGTCGAGCAGCGCAGCGGCAACGCTGTGATGGTGCACAGTGGGCGCGGCAACTATGGCTGCGTCGAGCTTCAATCCTGCCGCGAGCAACTCCTGAATAGACGGAAAAACAGGAATCCCGTACTGCGCTGCGGCCTCGGCGGCGCGGGCTGGGTCGGGCTCAACGGCAGCGGCGAGAGCAGCTCCCCGGCCGGCGGATTCAATCTCGCGCAGCACGCGCAGGTGATTGCGTCCGAAGGCGCCCGCCCCCGCAACAGCCACGCGTACACCGACCCTGCTGGCTATCGCGCGGCCTCTTTCTCAGCGGATTTGCCTTCTACTGCCTTCAGGCAGCGGCCGTAGAGATCGAGAAGCTGCGCCACCTGTTCGTCGGTTTTCACAGCGGCTGCGCCGCTGAAGCCGGCTGAGGGCGCAGCCGTCCTGCCCACGCCGGCCGTGCCGGCGACGAACTTCAGCAGATCGAGTGCGATGTCCTCATTGCGGCGAGCGCCAAGTCCTGCCCCAAGTCCTGCATTGTTCGATGCATCCATCGTGATCGGATCTCCAGGAAAAAATGCTAGCAGAAAGGGCAGGAGCCGTACTTGTGGCCGGTTGCGCCGCGCTCGTACGCTTAAGCTATGGTCACCGCTTACATCGGCCTTGGCGGCAATCTGCCCGGCCCGGCCGGGCCTCCGGCGGCTACGCTGGCCGCGGCCGTTCGCCGGCTGCGCGCGATCGGCCGCGTGACTGCGCGCTCGCGGCTCTACTCCACCGAGCCGGTGGGTTTTGCGGATCAGCCTCGGTTCGTTAATGCCGTTGTGGCTCTCGAAACGGCGCTTGGACCGCGGGAACTGCTGGATGGGCTGCTTGAGATCGAGCGCGAATTTGGCCGCGACCGTTCGGCCGGGATTGCGAACGCGCCGCGCACGCTCGATCTCGATCTTCTGCTATACGGCAATGAGGTCGTGCAGGCGCCCGGGCTTGAGATTCCCCATCCGCGGCTCGCCGAGCGCGCCTTCGTCCTGATTCCGCTGAACGAGATTGCGCCCGAGCTCCGCGATCCACGGACCGGCAAAACCGTGGCACAATGGCTTCAGCGTTTGCTCTCCGCTCCTACCCGCAGCGCCAATGCCGTTGTTCCCATTCAAGACGATTTCTGGTCCGACGGCCGTTGGCTCGATGATGCTGGCGGCAGCTCTGCCGCTCGCACCGGGACCGCGAGCTGATGCGCAGTCTGTTGCGCCGGTTGGCGTGACCGTTGAGGACGCCAGCGGCGCGGCCGTCGCCGGCGCGCTCATCGAAAGCCCGGCAGCGCGACCTCTGGCGCGCACGGATGCGGCGGGCAGCGCTGCGTTCGTCTGTACTATGCCGTGCGCGGTACGCATCACGGCGCCGGGATTCGCTGCGCAGGCGGTCACGCTGAGCGGAAAAATGACCGTTCATCTCGCGCCGGAGGCATACGCGGAGCAGGTTACGGTGAGCGCCTATCGCGCGCCGCTGGGGGAGCTTGAAAGCCCGGCGTCGACGCGTCGGCTTACGCAGGCGGCCATGCGCTCCACGGCCGCGGTTACGCTCGATGGCAAGATGCGCCAGATTCCCGGCCTCGAAACTTACCGCCGGTCCAGTTCGCTGGTTGCCAATCCCACTTCGCAGGGCGTAAGCCTGCGCGGCCTGGGATCCACTTCCGCCAGCCGCACGCTGGTTACCGAAGACGATCAGCCGCTCAACGATCCGCTGGGCGGATGGATCGAGTGGAACCAGCAGCCGGAGCTTTCGATCCGCGACGTGGAGGTGGTGCGCGGCGGCGCAAGCGATCTGTACGGATCGAGCGCCATCGGCGGCGTGATCAGCGTAATGCCGGTGCGGCCTTCGACCAGCCAGGCCGAGCTTACGTCGAGTTACGGCTCGGAAGGAACAATCGATGAAGGCGCGCTTGCGCAGACTATGCATGGGCCGTGGGGTTTGTTGGGCGCGGCCGGCGTGCTGGGAACCGACGGTTACATCCAGGAAGCGCCTGCGCAGCGCGGACCGATTGACCAGCCGAGCAATGTGCATAGCGAGAATGCCCTGATAGAGGGCGATCGTCAAAGTGGGCCGCTGCGGTTGTTTACCCGGGCCAGTGGGTTGAATGAATGGCGGCATAACGGCACGCCCTACCAGGTAAACGGCACGCGCCTGCTGCGCTACATCGCCGGCGGCGACTGGAAGACGCAGAGCGCGGCGACGCTGGGCGTGCGCGTGTACGGGGCCGACGAACGGTACCGGCAGACCTTCTCGAGCATCGTGAACGCGCCGGTTCCGGCAGATCCGGCCTGCAGTTACCGCTGCGGCGAGACGCCGACGAAGTACACGTTCGCTCCAATCAATGAGCTGGGCGCGGCGGCGCACTGGAGCCAGCCCCTCGGCGCGGGGCTGGTGGCGCTTGCCGGCGCCGATGCGCACGACGTGCGCGTATGGGATGAAGAACAGAGCTTCACCGGCGCGGCGACAACGAATCTGCATGACCATCAGCGCGATTCGGGTGTATACGGCGAGGCGATGTGGATGCACCGCGCGTGGACGCTCACGGCGGCGGGCCGGCTTGACTGGTTCCGGAATTACGATGGGCGGCAGTTTCAATGGACCGGCGCGGCGTGGACGCCGAGCGCCACCGAGCCGCCCCAGTTCGGCCAACGCCTCTTTGATCCGCGGCTCGGTGTTTCGCGCAGGCTGGGCGAGCACTGGGCTCTCACGGCATCGGGATTTCGCGCCTTTCGCGCGCCTACGCCAAGCGAACTCTACCGCGCAACGCAGGTGGGCAACGAACTGACCAGGCCCAACGCGAGCCTGCTGAGCGAGCGCGCCACCGGCTGGGAGGCAGGCGCGGCGAGCGAGCGGCGCTGGGGCACGGTGCGGGCAAGTTACTTTCTCACCCAGGTCAACCGGCCTATCACAGCAGTCACGATCAATCCGAATGCATCGCCAATTCTGCTGATGCGCGAAAATCTCGGTCAGATCGAGAGCCGCGGCGTCTCTCTCGATTTTGGACTGGAGCCGTTGAGTTGGCTGGCGGTCGACGGCGGCTATCAGTACGCGCATGCCGTTGTTTCACGCGGTGCGCAGGACCTGGGCAACTGGATTCCCGAAGTGGCGCGGAACATGGCCACGCTCAACCTGCGCGCGGCGCGCCCGCGGCTGGGCACGCTCAGTCTGCAGTCGCGGCTCAGCGGACGCATGTACGACGACGATGCCAACCAGTTCCTGCTGCACGGCTACTTTCGGCTGGATGCATACGGCGCGCACAACTTCGGCAGCCGGTTCCAGCTCTTCGCCGCCGCGGAAAATCTGACCGATCGCGCGATCGAAGTGTCAAAGACGCCGACGGCAACGCTGGCCGACGGCCGCACTGCCCGGATCGGGATTTTCGTGCGGCTTGGCGAGAGCGGCAGATAAGCTCGCGCGGGCCGATAGAATTTCTGAGTGAGCCTTAATTTCGAACTTCTGCGCGAATCCAGCGCCGGCGGACGGCGCGGCCGCATCGATCTTCCCCATCAGACGATTGAAACGCCCGTCTTCATGCCGGTGGGCACGCAGGGAACGGTGAAGGCCGTCGCGCAGGATGTGCTCGAGTCGCTCGGCGCCGAAATCATCCTTGGCAATACCTATCATCTCTACCTCCGCCCCGGGCATGAGGCGATCCGGCGCATGGGCGGCCTTCACCGTTTCATCGGCTGGCCGCGCGCCATGCTGACCGACTCGGGCGGCTTTCAGGTCTTCTCGTTGAGCGAGCTGCGCAAGGTCACCGACGATGGGGTGCACTTCCGCTCGCATCTGGACGGGAGCAGTCATTTCTTCACGCCCGAGCATTCGATGGACGTGCAGATCGCGCTGGGCGCGGATATCTGTATGAGTTTTGACGAGTGCACCGAGTATCCGGCCGAGCGCAGCCGCGCAGAAGAAAGCCTGCGGCTCACAATGGCCTGGGCGCGGCGCTCGCTCGATCGCTTTCGCGCGCATGCGAAGGAAGTTCCCTGGCGCGTGGATTTCGCCGGACGCACCCAGAGCCTGTTCGGGATTGTGCAGGGGGGCATGTACCAGGACCTGCGCCGGCAGTGCGCAGAGCGGCTCGTCGAAATGGACTTCGACGGCTACGCCATCGGCGGGCTGAGCGTGGGCGAACCGCGCGAGCTGACGATGGAGGTGATTGCCGAGGTGCTGCCGCTGCTGCCAAAAGACAAGCCGCGCTACGTGATGGGCGTGGGCTACCCGGACGAGATCGAGCAGTATGCGCGCATGGGCGTGGACATGATGGATTGTGTGCTGCCTACGCGTGCAGCGCGCCACGGCCTTCTATTTACGAGCGAAGGCCGCGTGAACATCAAGAACAGGAAGTATGCCGAAGACCAGGGACCTCCCGACCCTGCATGCAATTGCATGGTCTGCCGCCGCTACTCACGCGCCTATCTGCGTCACCTGATGCAGGCCGGAGAAGCGCTTTCAGGCGTGCTCAATTCGATCCACAATCTTGCTTACTACCTCGGCATCATGCGGCGTGTGCGGACAGATCTCGAACCGGCGGCTGCTGTTAAGCCGCTGACGCGCGAGAAAATCTGACCGGCGCAGCTCGGCAATCACGCGGGCGAATACGCCGCTCCAGTCGGCGCGCGCTTGCTGCCGGAAGAGACGCGCCGCCGGATACCAGGGGGTTGTTTCAAGGCCCTCCATCCAGCGCCAGTCGGCAATGTGCGGCAGCAGGATCCATACGGGCTTACCCATCGCGCCGGCAAGGTGAGCAATCGAGGTGTCGGTGGTGATGACGAGGTCGAGCGTGGCGATGAGGGCCGCGGTTTCGGCCAGGTCGCGGTCGCTGCTCGATCCGTCGCGGAGGCCGATCCCGGCGGGAATCCCGGCAATCTGCGCTGCAGCTTCGCCTTTTTGCAGAGAAATCCAGTCCGCCGGTACGGCTCGCAGCAGCGGCAGCATGGTCGCGAGCTTCATGGAGCGCTGGGCGTCGGCCTTGTAGCGCGGATTGCCTGCCCAGGCGATGCCGATACGCATCCCGGCGCGCAGAGAAGGTAGAGCGCACCGCCTGGCGGCAACTTCGTCTGCATCGGCGCCGAGATACGCGCCGCTTGACGAATCGGTCAGGGGAACTGTATCAACTGTCGTGCCGAAGACCGCCGGCAGGCTCATGAGCGGGCACTCGCAATCAAAGTCCACATCGCGGCCGGCGATCGCCCGGCCCAGGGAGACAACTTCGGCTGTTCCCGCACGCACTGCGGCGAGCGATCGCAGGAGCCGCTCCACAGGCTCCTGCACGGCGAGCACCGGGACGCCGCCGCGCGCAGCCACGAGAGCCGCGTACCGGCAGAACTGGATGGTGTCGCCGAGCCCCTGTTCGGCGTGGAGCAGCACGCGCTCGCCGTAAAGAGCTTCGCCCTGCCAGCGCGGAACGGCGAGGCGCCGCGGCCGGCGGTGCACCTCGCGGAAGCTCCAGCGCGCTTCGCAGGCGGCCCACCCGTTTTTCCAGTCGCCTGCGCGGAGCTGCGTAAGTGCGAGGTTGTAGCGCGCCCCGGGGCTTTCCGGTTCGCGCTCGACGGCCAGCTCGTGCGCGCGCAGCGCTTCCTGTGTCCGGCCAAGCTCGAGCAGCGAGTTGCCGCGGTTTGAGGCTGCGGCGCGATGGCCCAGCGCTTCTGCGCGCTCGAAGGCGGCGACTGCCTCCTCGAAACGTCCCTCGTGGTGCAGCAGAATGCCTTCCATATTGTGCGCCTCATCGCAGTCCGGATCGACGGCCTGCGCGCGGCGAAGCCACCGCCAGGCGCCGGGCAGGTTGCGCTCAGCGGCGCACAACTGGCAGCGCGCGATCAGAGTCTCCTTCTGTACAGGGTTGAGTTCGAAGGCGCGTTCGAGATGCTTCCGGGCGGTGTCGAGCCGGCCGCGGTCGCGCTCAACGAGCGCCAGGTTTAACCACGCAGAGACCAGTTCCGGCCGCAGCTGCGCAGCGCGGCGCAGAGCCGCCTCGGCGTCGCGGTCGCGGCCCGCCTCGCGCAGCAGCACGCCCAGATTCAGCCACGCGGCGGCGAAATCGGGGCGCAAAAAGAGCGCGCGGCGGTAGCGGGCTTCGGCTTCCCTGGTGCGCTTGAGCCGCGCCAGCACGAATCCGGCGGCAAAATGCGCTTCGGCGGAGCGTGGAGCGAGTTCACTCGCGCGTGCGCAGCTTGCCAGCGCTTCGGCGTCGCGGCCCGAACGCGCATACGCGTTGCCCAGCCCCAGATGCGCTGCCGCCCACGCCGGACGGCGCGCGAGCGCCTGCTTGAAATACGCGATTGCTTCGTTGAAGTTTTCAGGCGAATGGCCGGCGGCGGTCTTCAGCTCGCCCAGGCCGAGCAGCGCCAGAGGAGAGGCGGCGTCGATGGTGAGCGCCTGCGCGTAGGCGCGCTCTGCATCTTCGAATCGCGAGGCGGCGGTGAGCGCCTGCCCCAGGGCAGTCCAGGCCAGCGATGCATCCGGCGCTGCGCGTACGGCCGCAGCGGCCATCTCGACGGCGGCCTCGCGCTGGCCGCTGGCCATGGCCACTACGCACATACCCACCAGGGCCTGCAGGCTGTCAGGCTGTTGCGCCAGCACGCTCTGGTAGCGGAGCGCAAGCTCGCTCAGGCGGCCGCGCTGTTGCCGCAGATCCGATGGCATTGTGGTCATTTGGGCCGCACGGCAGTTCACATCGCGGGCTATGGCTGCGCCCTGTGTTTTTGAAGCTACAGCCGGCCTGCGCGCCAATCAATTGCGCCGGAGCACATGCGGCCGCAGTTGTTCCCGATTGGTCGCTCAGGTCCCGAATCGGAACCAGCAGGATCGGCTGCGGCCTGGTTTGTGCTGGCCTGCGCCGATCTGGCCTACACCCACAGGTGGAGCAGGGGATGGGAATACCGGCGGAAGGAAATTTGGAAATGCAATGGAACCGATTTACCTGCCCGCCGGCTTGGAAAAAGTCTACGCATTTTTTTAGTTAGGGTTAGCGTAGTACCCGTAGATATTGGAGTTACAGCACCCCGCAATCACATCGTAGAAATACCCATTAAAATCAACCGCTGAGGGGGATGTTCTCATGATTGAGCCGTAGTTCACCGCCGCCGGCCAATTGTAACCATCATAGGATCCCGCCATCCAGAGGTTGTCTTCGCTGTAGTAAGACTGGCCGCCGTAATACAGCGCACTGTTATGGCTTACAAACATCAGATCGCGTTTCAAAATGGTGCCAGGGGCAATTTGGGTCGTCCAGTTTTCGCCATCGGGGCTGTAAGACACGACGACTTCACCGCCGGTGGTCAGATACCCGAGGTATAAATCACCTTGTCCAAATTCATTCACCCAGTAATAGAGAGCCGGTGATTGTATCCAAGTCGATGGATTCTGAACCATCGGATATGCGGAAGCGGTGGAGACCCAATAAAAATTCTCTCCATCAGTTGACGAGGCCACCGATACCGTGCCCGTATATGAGCTCAGGTAGGCGAAATAGAGCTGATTGTCCAGTACAGCCATCCCAAATCCCTGGCTTGAATAATCGGGATATCCGTAATATTCGAGATTCATGCTCTGTTCTTGCCAGTTAATGCCGTCTGTTGAGGAAATTATTTTTATCGCATAAGGGGTATCGTAATTGAGCGGCTGCCCTACTGCGTATACCTCAGTGGGATGGCCTATGGGAGTGAAAGCAGTCACAGCGATTCGTCCTGTATTCCCCGAATTGCATGAAATGCTGGACGTGTAAATCGTAGGGCTAGATGTGACAGTCGCTTGGAAAGAGCTCTGAATATAGTTGTTGTGTCCGCACCACACAGTGAAGATTTCGTTGTTGAATGTGGCGACTCCTGGCGCGGTGCTTATATTAATTGTGCTGGGCAGTTCGCCGCCGCCATCTATCGAGAATGCTGGCGCTGCTTGACACCACGCCGTCGGCAAGGCCAAGAGCAAAGCGGAGAAGATGATTAGCGTTCGTGAAGGCAAACGGCGGGCTGAAACGGATCGCTGCTCCATGCAGCGAAGGATAGAAGTTGATACAGAAGTATTTGACATGTGATCCTCCATTCGAGATGTATTTGCACGGTTGGAGCGCAGCCTCCCACTGCCACAGGATGCGGCGGGCGGAGGCACGATCGTAAAGGCTGCCCTGCGAAAACACCAATTCAGAAATGAAAGATCGGGGATAAGGTTGGTAGGAGTTGCTGAGGAGTTAAGATCCGCCTCGAAGCTAACCGCACCCACCTTACCATTGGCCCCGATTCACGTCGAGAAACTTTGGTACCTATTCACCAGAAGACTTACTATTCCCGTCGTATGTCTATCTTCCCCGTACCCATAAAGCGATGGCGGTTTACCGTTTTACAGGGCATCGTGGGCGCACGATCGGCCTGCTATACTGTCCCTATGCAGCCCGTGAGCATTGTGGCGACGGTCCTGAATGAGAGTAGGGATATTGAGCGGTTGGTGACGAGCCTGCTTGAACAGGAACCTCCGGCTGCAGAAGTGATCATAGTGGACGGCGGATCCACCGACGGGACGTGGGAGAAGCTCCTGGCGCTGCAGGTAGAAAACGCGAGGCTGGTACCGATCCGCGACGAGACCTGCAGCCTCAAATTTTCGCCCGGTCCGGTTGCGCGGGGCCGAAACGTCGCGATCAGATCGGCAAAGTCGAGTGTGGTTGCTTGCTCAGATGCCGGCTGCCGGTATGCGCCTGATTGGCTTCGAAATCTTACGGCGCCGCTGGTGAGCGGCAATGCCGAATATGCGCTGGGCGGTTCGTGTCTTGACGCAGCGGGATGTACGATTTGGGATGTAGCGGCCGCGCCGTTCTTCGGTCTCCAGCTTGCCGCGGGCGTAGCCACCAAATCCTGCACAGCGCGGTCGATGGCATTTACCAAGAACCTGTGGGAGCAGCTCGGCGGCTTTCCAGAGCACGTACTGCTCGGCGAGGACACGCTATTCGATTTGGGTGCGCGAAGGCGGACGGCGCCAGCCTTTATCGCTAACGCAAAGGCGCTCTATGGACCGCAGTTCACGCTTGGCTTGGCCATTCATAACATGGGGCGGTATGCTTTCTGCGATGGACAGGCGCGGGTGCGCTGGGCGCGCCTGTTCCGAAATGCCACGCGATGCGTAGTGGAGATCGCAGCGCTGGCCTGTCTGCCCTGGAGCGTCCTGCCGCTGGCGATGATTCTGGCCCTGGAGGTATGGATTGCCTTTCACCGCGACTGGCTGCAACTATGCCGCTTCGGCGTAAGGGCAATTCTGGCCCGCTTCGCTTTTTCGCTCTCAGTGCCTTGGGTGGTCGCGGCGAATCACATTTGCGGACTGTTCATAACGAGGCAATTATCGAATCGCCAGAATGACCTCGGAAATGAGAGGAAACGTGATGACCTGCCCCCGGAAAACTCAGCCAGGGGAAACTGGAGTTCTCTCGTAATGTGAAGGAGAGGA
>DATGLJ010000111.1:0-17831 GCA_035294185.1 Occallatibacter sp.
GGCCGCGGCATCCACTACGCAGTCGCCCGCGAAGGCGCGCTGAAGCTGAAGGAAAGCTCCTACGTCCACGCCGAGGGTTATCCCGCCGGCGAGCTCAGGCACGGTCCCAATGCGCTGGTGAGCGATCGCGTGCCGCTGGTGGTGCTGGCCACGGTCGATCGCGCGCTGCCGGCATCGGTGGTGCGCTACGAAAAAACATTGCAACTGCTCCGCGACATGCGCCGGCAGGAGGCCCGCGTGATCGCGCTGGCCAACGAGGGCGACCATGAAGTTGCCGCGCTGGCCGACGACTGCATTTACATCCCCGCGGCCAGCGAATACCTGCTCCCCGTTCTGGAGGTTGTGCCGCTGCAGCTCTTCGCCTACTGCATGGCGCTCGAGCACGGCGTGGATGTTGATTGTCCGCGCAATCTCTCCAAGGCGGTGGTCGAGAAGGCGTGAGCGCGAACCGCCTTCGGGCCGGTTTTTTCAGGCTGCAAAAGATCGTGTCAATGCTGTTTTGAAGGCTGTTTTGAAGGGCTCAGGCTTGGCCGTGCGGGAACAGGCCCATCCGGAGCAGCTTCAGGCCGCTGAAGGGAGCCTTGCAGTCGGCCGGGGCTGTTGATGCAGCCGGTTCCAGGCCGTTTCCCGGCGTATCCTGCTCCAGGGGAAAAGTTTATTTTGTTTCCTGAGGTTGGCCGCGTAGACTGGAGCCATGCTCGATTTCGAGCCGCAGCGCGAGCTCCCCGACGTGCTCCTGATCGACGACGACCTCGTGAGCCGCGAGGTGACGGCGACGCTGCTTACGATGATCGGCCATGCGGTGCATACGGCGGAAAGCGGTTCGGCATCGCTGCAGATGATCGCAACCGGCGCCGTCGATCCCGGCATCGTCCTGATGGATGCGCAGATGCCGGGCGTGGCAGGCGTCGAGCTGATCCGCGGGCTGCGAGCCCGGGCGCCTTCAGCGGCGATTTATATTCTCAGCGGCAGCCGGCCTGCCGAGGAGCTGGTCGCCGCGGCCGACGGTCTTCTGCTCAAGCCCTTCGGCATTGGAGAGCTTCGCGGGCTGCTCGATCATGACCAGCCGCAGCGTGCAGCGAAGGCCGGCCGATCCTATATCGACCCTGGAGACCCGGTCGTCAGGCCGGAAGTCCTTGAGCAGCTTCGGCAACTGATGCCGATCGAAGGCGTCAGGGAAATCTATCGGGTCATGATCGCCGACCTCGGCCGGCGCATCGAAGCTCTGGAGGCGGCAATCGATCGCCGCGATATGGCGGAGGTCCGCCGCGTCGGTCATGCGATCAAGGGTGGCTGCGGCATGGCCGGGGCCGTGCAGGCGGCGCGGCTCGGAGCCTTGCTGGAAAGCGTCTCATCTAATTCTAATAATGAGGATGATTCTTTTGGTGACAGCCGTGCGTTGCTCGTCGATTTGCGAGCCGCGGCGCTAGCCCTCCGGCATATGCTGAAGCACGAACTCGAAGTGTAATCCCCCGTACGCTGGGGAGGGAGAAGCGGATCCAATGGATCGAACAGTTCGCATTGTGGTGGCCGACGACCACCCCGTAGTACGCATTGGCGTTCGCAATATGCTGGGCCAGACCGAAGGCTTTGAGATTGTCGGCGAGGCCGGCGATGGCGACGAAGCCATCACCCAGACGCTCGAACTCCAGCCCGATATTCTTCTTCTCGACGTTTCCATGCCGCGCCTGCCGGGCCTTGAGGCCATGCGCGCAATCATGAGCGGCCCCTCCACGGCCAAGATTCTGCTGCTCACTTCGACCATTACCACGCAGCAGATCATCGAGGCTCTGCATATCGGAGCCCGGGGCATCGTGCTCAAGGACGCCCTGTCCGATCATCTGCAGGCAGCTATCCACACCGTCGTCGCCGGCGATTACTGGATCGGCGGCAGGCGCGTCGTCAACCTGGTCTCCGCGCTGCACGAGCTGATGCAGCAGGCTGCCGTACCGCAACGCAAGACCTACGGCCTGACGCCGCGCGAACTCGAAGTGGTGGGTTGCATTGTGGAAGGCTGCTCGAACCGCGACATTGCCAGGCAGTTTGCGCTGAGCGAAGAGACAGTCAAGCGGCACCTGTCGAACATTTTCGACAAAACCGGCGTCTCCACGCGTCTGGAGCTGGCGCTGTTCGCCATTGCGCACAACCTGGTCACCGTGCAGAGCTAATTATCCATCGTCATGCCGGGCCGGCGGACGCTTCGTCCGAGGATGGCATTCCGCCCTGGTGCGGAGATCGCCTCCGTTCGGCGGATTTCTCCGCCGCGTGAGCGAAGCCCACATTCCGCCCGCTCCGCCGCGATATCCTGAATAACAGGAGACTACACACAAGAGCCCAATGTCCAAGTACAGATATTCGACCCTTGCCGTGCACGCAGGGCAGCATCCCGATCCGCAGACCGGCGCCGTGAATGTGCCGCTGTATCTTTCTTCGACTTTTGAGCTGACCGGCATCGGCACCGACCGCGGCTGGGACTACTCGCGCGCCGGCAATCCTACGCGCGACCGGCTGGAGGCGGCGCTGGCCGCTCTTGAAGGCGGCTACAGCGCGCACGCGTTCACCACCGGCATGGCCGCCATCGCGGCGCTTGTCGCCATGCTGCGCTCGGGCGATCACGTCATCTGTTCGCGCGATGTTTACGCCGGCACGGTGCGGCTGTTCGACCAGATCGTTTCTGGCTATGGCATTCAGATCGAGTACGTGGATACCAGCGACCTGAATGCGGTCGAAAGGGCGATGCGCCCCAACACCAAACTCGTGCACATCGAGACCCCGAGCAATCCCCTGATGGTGCTTACCGACATCGCCGGCGTGTGCAGGATTGCGCATGCCCACGGCGCTGAGGTCAGCGTGGACAATACTTTCCTGTCGCCGGCGCTGCAAAGCCCGATTGCGCTGGGCGCCGATATCGTGATGCACTCGACGACGAAATACCTCAACGGCCACTCCGACGGGCTGGGCGGCGTGCTGATCGGCACCAGGCCGGAGCACAAGGATAAGTTCCTGTTCATTCAGAAGGCGGCCGGCGGCGTCATGTCGCCGTTCGAGTGCTTCCTCGTCCTGCGGGGCATCAAGACGCTGCCCGTCCGCATCCGGCAGCACGAGGAGAACGGGCGCGCAGTTGCGGAGTTCCTCGCGCAGCATCCGAAGGTGAGCAGGCTCGCCTATCCGGGGCTGAAGAGCCATCCGCAGTACGACCTCGCCGTGAAGCAGCAGAAAGGTTTCGGTTCGATGATGAGCTTCGAGCTGAAGGATCGCGAGGAAGCTGCGCGGTTCCTGAAGGCGATCAGGATCTTCATCAACGCCGAATCGCTGGGCGGAGTCGAGTCCCTGGCCTCGCACTCGGCTACCACGACGCACGGCTCGGTGAGCGAGGAGGTGCGCCGCGCGATGGGCATCACCGAGGGCCGCATTCGCCTGTCGATCGGAATCGAAGACAAGGAAGACCTGATCGCCGATCTCGACCAGGCGCTGGCTGCCGTGTGATGGATGCCGCGCCGCAGCAATCGCGACCGGCCGGATCGCCGTCCGGCTCCGGTCTGGTGCTGGGCATCGATACCTGCGGGCCCTCCGGCTCGGTCGCGCTGGCGCGGCTGGCCGGCGGGCGGATCGGGCTGCTTGGCGAAACAGTACTGGCCGGGCGCACGTATTCGGCCACGCTCGTCGCCGCCGCCGGCGAGCTGCTTGCCGCAGCCGGTGCGCAGCTTGCCGAACTCCTTTCAATCGTGGTGGTCAACGGCCCCGGCAGCTTTACCGGCGTGCGCGTGGGCCTGAGCGCTGCCAAAGGCTTTGCAGAGGGCGCTTCATTGCCCCTGATGGCGGTCTCGCGGCTTGAGGTGCTGGCCTTCAAGGCCGCAGCGCCTGCCGCCGCGCTTGAGGCGCACCGGGGCGAAATTTTTCTGCGCACTGGCTTTGCAGGCGAGCAGAGCAGGGAATTGCTGGCCGGCGCGCGTGAGCTTGCCTCGATCCGGCCGCCGGCCGCCGTGGCGGTATGCGAGGACAGCGCCGCGGGTATATTGGCGCAGGCCTGGCCTGCGCTGCCTCTCGTCCACGCAGCGGCGCCCACAGCCGCCGACGCGCTCCTGCTCTGTGGGCCGCGTCTTGCGGCCGGCCAGTCCGCCGATCCGGCGCTGCTTGACGGCCATTATCTGCGCCGCTCGGATGCCGAAATCTTCGCCGAGCGAAATGCGGAAACAGGCGCGCCGCCCCGTCCCGCATGACCGTGCCTGCCGATCATCGCATCCGCTCCGCCATCCGGCCGCAGATCCGGCCCATGGTCATGGCCGACCTGCCGCGCGCCCTGGAGATTGCCTCCGGTCTGCGCGAGGCCCCGCGCTGGAGCGAATCCACATGGATGCGAGTCCTCGATCCTGCCGCGACGCCCCGGCGCATCGCCCTGGCGGCCGTCGAGCCCGCGGGCGGCGTGCTGCTCGGCTTTGCCGTAGCCAGTCTGCTGCCTTCGCAGGCGGAGCTTGAGACGATTGCCGTCGCCGGCGATGTCCAGTGCCGCGGCATCGCCCGGGCTCTGCTCGAGACGCTGACCGCCGAACTTGTCCGGGAGGGAATCGCCGAGCTGTGGCTGGAGGTTCGGGCTTCGAACCGGGCGGCGCTTGCCCTTTACCGCTCGGCCGGATTCGTCCCGACCGGAAGCAGGCCGAATTACTATCGCGATCCCGAGGAAGACGGACTGCTGCTGAGCCTCCGGCTCCGGGACTGATGGGTTTTGTCCGGCATTCTGTCCTGGTCTGTTCCGCCTGCCTCCGCCATGATCCGGCTGAAAACCCGGAATGTTCCTTCAATCGAGGATTCTTGCCGCGAAATTCACAATTCCGGCTCTGTCGGTGATTTTCCCGCTTGCCGCGCGAACGGCCATGGAGCTATATGTTAATGTTCGATCAAAACCGGAGGTGCCGGATGGACGAAGTAAAGGACGCCACGCTGAGCGAAGAATTGGATCGCCTGCACGCCGAACACCGGCGCTACGCTCAGCGGTTGGAAGAATTGCTTCAAAAACCGTATCTCAGTGTCGACGAGCAGTTGGAGGAAGTCCGGCTGAAGAAACTCAAGCTGCATGCCAAGGACCTGATCTACGCGCTGGAGCGCGGCGCCTCTGCCGTTGCTTAGCGGTCCGCGGCCGGGTTGCCTGAGCCGGGCAAGCCCCGAAGGAAAGGGGCGTTTTGCGTCCGGCAATCGAGTCCACAGAGGGTGGGGTTATATTTTTGCCTTCGCAGCCTGACAGGGGATCTCCAGCCGGCGATTGCACCTCCTCGCCTGCGCTCTGCCGCTGCAGGTTAATCGCTCCGCCCGCCCCGTATAATCGTTGGGGACAATGGTTCGCGACGGTTATATTTACGCTCTTGGCATGGCAGTGGTTGCCATTGTGCAGCATTACTTTACGCACTCCTGGGCCTTTGGCCTTCTTCCTCTTGTTCTTGCCGGGTTTTTCCTGTGGTTTTTCCGCGATCCGGCCCGGGTTGTTCCCGCCGGCAAGGGGCTGATCGTCTCTCCCGGCGATGGAAAAGTGACCGAAGCGGTAACGATTGAAACTCCGGAAGGCCCGCGGCAGCGCATCAGCATCTTCCTCAGCGTCTTCGATGTGCATGTGAATCGTTCGCCGATTGGCGGCGTGCTCAGCCGGGTTGCGTACCAGAAGGGCAAGTACCTCAATGCGATGAATCCGGTTTCGGCCGAGCGCAACGAGCAGAACATCGTCACGGTGCGCGGCCAGGGCCAGGATGCGGGCGTTGAGGTGACCTTCAAGCAGATAGCCGGGCTGCTGGCCCGCCGCATTGTCTTCTATCTCCGCGAGGGCGAGGCGGTGGCGCGCGGCCAGCGGGTTGGTCTCATCAAATTCGGATCGCGCGTCGATGTCATCCTGCCTGCGGAAGCCGCTCTGCGCATCCGCGTTGGCGAGCGCGTGAAAGGCGGAGCGACGGTGCTGGCCGCCATGCCGCCTGCCGGGCCCGCCAGCGAACCGGCCGGAGAAGGCGCATGAACTACCCCGGACCTGCGCTCGATCGCGCCCAGTCCCGCCTGCGGACCCGCGCACGGCTGCGCCGCGGCATGTTTTTGCTGCCTTCGCTGTTTACTGCGGGCAACATCGGCGCCGGTTATTTTTCCATCACGCAGACCATTGCTTCGCTGGGATCGAAAGGCGAGTCGAGCAGCCATCTCGATTGGGCGGCCATCGCCATCCTGTTCGCCATACCCTTCGACGCGCTCGACGGCCGCATCGCCCGCATGACCAACACCGCCAGCGACTTTGGCAAGGAGCTCGATTCGCTGGCCGACCTCGTCACCTTCGGCGTGGCGCCGAGCCTGCTGGCCATGATCTGGGGCTTTCATTTTCTTCCCGATTCAATCAACCCCACGCTGCATCAGCATCTGATGCAGGCTGGCATTTTTTTCTGCTTTCTGTTTCTTATCGGCGGGGCATCGCGGCTGGCCCGCTTCAACATCAGCCCCGATGCGCAGCCGCGCAATCCCGGCCGGCCGGGCCGCAAATACTTCGTTGGCATGCCGATCCCGGCTGCAGCCGGGCTGCTGGCCGCCACCGTGCATCTCTGCTACGGCTATCCGGTCGAGGCGTGGTGGATCGCAATTATCTGGGTGTGCGTCGTGGGCCTGGCCGGGTTCCTGATGGTCAGCACCTGGCGTTTCTGGTCCGGCAAGGAGATCAATCTCTCCCGCAGCCATCCCTTCCAGCTTCTGTTTCTGGTTGCAATCGTGCTGTATGTCGTGTTGCGGTTTTCGAACGTGGTGCTGTTTGCCGCTGCGGTAGCGTACACGTTTTCCGGCATCTGGGCGCGGGCCGCCTATTCGTGGTCGCGCCGCCGGCGTCGCCGCCCGCTCCGGTCGAAACCGTCAACCGGCTCATCGGCAGAACCGCGCAGCCTTCACTCCTCCTGACTGCATCCCACGAGAGACGAGTACCCGTGTACAAAATCGCCATTGCCGGAGCATCGAGCCTGATCGCACGCGAGCTGAAGGACGCCCTTGGCGAATCGCCGCTCGCCACGGCCAATTTTGTCCTGCTCGACGAAGAAAACGCGCCGGAGCCGAGTGTGGGCCGGCTCGACCGGGTCGGGGACGAAGCCACCTTCGTCCAGGCGCTTGCCGACGATGCTTTCGAGCACGCCGATTTCACCTTTTTCTGCGGTCCGGAAGAGATGACGCGCCGCCGCTGGATCGACGCGCTGCGCGCCGGTTCGTCGGTCATCGATCTCTCCGGCGCGCTCGACCAGGAAAAGGCGGTGGTGGTGCGCGCGCCATGGCTGGGCGGGCAGCAAAGCGATGCGCGCGGCGTGGACCTCGAGACCCCGGCCGTCGTTCCCGCTCATCCGGCTGCACTGGTGCTGGCGCTGCTGCTTGAGCGGCTGCAGTCGGCAGTGCCGGTCCGCTTTGCAGCAGCCACCGTGATGCTGCCGGCCAGCGAGCTGGGCCGCGCCGCCATGGACGAGCTGCATCAGCAAACCGTGAACCTGCTCAGCTTTCAGTCGCTGCCGCAGGCCGTCTACGATACGCAGGCCGCCTACAATCTGCTGGGCGGCCTGGGCGAAAGCGCCGCCGTAAGCCTGCCGAACGTCGAAGCGCGCATCCGCCGCCACTACGCGGCGCTCGCCGGCGGGCCCGGCAATCGCGCGCCGGAGCTGGCCCTGCAGGTCATTCATGCTCCCGTCTTTCACGGGCACACGTTCCTGATTGCGATCGAGCTGGAGCGGCCCCTCGAACTGGCCGCGCTCGAAGAAGCGCTCTGCGGCGAGCACGTGGAGCTGGTCCGCGAAGATGCCGATTCGCCGTCCAACCTTGCCGCCACAGGACAGGACAATGTGCTGGTGAGGCTGCGCCCGGATACAGGCGCGCGCGATCCGGAGCAGATCTCGCGGCTGTGGATGTGGGCGGCAAGCGACAATCTGCGGCTGAACGCGCAGAACGCGGTTCAGTGCGCCATGGACCTGCGGCGGCTGCGGCCGCAGGGGAAGGTGCAGTAGCTGGGGCTGCCGGCTACTTTTTTGCGCGCGTCCAAAGCTCCTGGATATAACTGTCGGTCATGCCGGCGATGTAGTCGGCCACGGTGCGCGCCAGGCCTTCGGCGGGAATCTGCGCCCGGTGGTCTGCGGGCATCAGCTCCGGCGTGGCCACGAGCATTGCAAACAGCTCTTCAACCACGCGCTCGGCATAGGCGTGCACTTCTTCCATGTCCGGCGAGTTGTAGAGCCGCGCATAGAGGAAGGCTTTGGTGCGTGCGCGTTCGGCTTCGATCGGCGGGCTCAGAGCAGCCAGCCGCCCCGGGGCGCGGCGAATCTCCTCGAGAGTGGTTGCGCCCAGTGCCGTCACAGCGGCGCGCACCTGGTAGAGCAGGTCGGTCACGAGCATATCGAGCATTTGTCTGAGCGCGTCGGAGACTGCCAGGCGCTCGGCGGCCAGCGGGTACATCCTGCGCGTCTCGTCGTGAAATTCGCGGAACAGCGGCAGTCCCTCGCGCACTTCTTCGAGGCTGAGGATGCCGGAGTCGAGGCCATCGTCGAGATCCGCGGCCAGATAGGCAATCTCGTCGGCCAGGTCGATCAGCTGCGCCTCGAGCGGCGGAAACGAATCGAGAAAAAACTCGGCCAGTTCGGGATGCTCGGCCGCCGAATAATCGCGCGAATGCTTTACGATGCCTTCGCGCACGGCCAGCGTAAGGTTCAGGCCGCGGTGAGCCGGACAGCGGGTTTCAAACCAGGCGACGATGCGCAGCGCGTGCAGGTTGTGGTCGAAGCTCAGGCCGTGCGCCCGCAGCGCGCGGTCCAGCGCTTTTTCGCCCGCATGACCGAAGGGCGGATGTCCGATGTCGTGCGCCAGCGCCAGGGCTTCGGCCAGTTCGGCGTTGAGCCCGAGCGCCGCTGCTGCGGTGCGCGAGATCTGCGCCACTTCAAGCGTGTGCGTGAGCCGGCTGCGGAAGTGGTCGGCCGGCCCGCCGCCGGGCAGGCGGGTAAACACCTGCGTTTTTCCCGCCAGGCGGCGAAACGCGCGGGCGTGCAGAATGCGCGCGCTGTCGCGGGCAAACGGAGAGCGGTAATCGTGGGGGAGTTCAGGATAGGCGCGCCGGGCCAGCTCGCTTCCCGAATCGCCGCAAACGGCGATTCCGGCGGGCAATGGCATCCGGTTCAGCGGCGCGGTCGGTTCGGACTGTCCGGCCATCGTCGGCGTTACTCCGGCTTGGCCTGTCCCAGAGAGCTGTCCTCTTTGGCGAGCTTCACGCGCGCGCTTTCCAGCTTTTTCTGCACCTTGCTGATATCGCCCGGTTCGATATCCGCCGGGGCCGACTTTGCGAACTGCGCCAGCGAGATCTCCCACTGCGCCGCGGCCAGCCGGATGCGGCCTGTCTTCTCGTACAGGTCGCCCAGGTGCATATGCACGGTCGGGTCGCTTTCGTCCCGCTCGACGGCCTGGCGCAGATTCTCTTCCGCCAGATCGTAATCGCCGAGCTTGAAGTAAGCCCAGCCGAGCGAATCGAGATACGCGCCGTTCCAGGGCTCCTCATCGACGGCCTTGCGGATCAGCTGCAGCGCTTCCTGCAGATGCGTGCCTTTATCGGCCATCATGTAGCCCAGATAGTTGAGCGTCATGGCGTTCTGCGGGTCGAGCTCGAGGGCCTGGCGGAAGAATCGCTCTGCCTCATCGAGATGATGCTGCCGCTCCGCCCACTCGCCGCGCATGAACAGCAGATAGGTGCGGTCCTCTTTTTTCGTGCTCAGCGGCTCGGCCTTGTCGAGCGCTTCCTTTGCGTCGTTCCAGCGCTTCAGGCGGATGTCCATCTGCGCGATCTGCAGATAGACAGCGCGATCGTCCTGCGTTCCTTTGAGCAGCGACCTGGCCATGTTCAGGCCCTCGTCTGCCTGCCCGTGATCGGCCAGCTCGCCGGCCAGCATCAGCTTCAGGTCGGGATTCTTCGGATCGGCGGCGACGGCTTTTTGCGCAACCTCGACAGCCTTGTCAAACTCCTTGGCGTCGCGATAGGCATCCACCTGGCCCTGGTAGCCCTGCACCGCCGAGCTGCCTCCCATGTCGATCATCTTCTGGTAGGCGGCGATGGCCTGATCGGTCTTGCCCTGCTCGAGATAAACCGCGCCCAGCCGCGCGAGGAAGATGCCGCGGTTGTTCTTTTCCTCGCTGGTGTAGGCGCCGTTGGCGTGCGAGGTCTGATCGACCATTTCCTGATAGGTCTCTGCGGCTTCGTCCAGCCGGCCCAGAACGTCCAGCAGCAGTCCTTCGTTATAGCCTGCTTCGAGCGAACCGGGGTCGAGCTTGCGCGCTTTCTTCACCGTCGCCAGCGCATCTTCATACTTGCCCTGGCGGCGCAGGATCTCGGCGATGTGCACCAGAGCTTCGCTGTTCTCCGGATCGGCCTCGGACAGTTCCTTGTACTGCTTGAGCGCCTCGTCGAGCTGATCGTCGTTATAGAGCGCCTGCGCCAGCGCGTCGATGGTCTGCAGGTCGCCGGGCTCCATATCGGCGGCGCGCTTGTAGGCGGCGACGGCGTCCTTTGTCTGCTTCTGCTGGTCGTAAAGCGAGCCGAGGGTAAACTCCATTTTCGGCGTCCGGCTGCCTTCGGGCACGTTCTGCAGCACCTGAATGGCATGCGGCACGTCGTTGCTTTCCGCATAGAGCCGGGCCAGATTCAGAACCACGTCTTCCGAGTCGGGCTCGATGGCCTGGGCGCTCTTGAATTCTTCTTCGGCTTTCTCGGGCTGATGCTTCACCGTGTAGAGCTGGCCGAGGACCATGCGGTCCTCCACGTTCCTGGGCTGCAGCGCGACGATCTTCTCAAACTCCGCGATAGCCTGATCGAGGACGTTGCCCGAAGGCGACGAAGAGGAGACGCTGCTGTCGCCTTCGCCCAGCTCGCGCAGGTAGATGCGGCCGAGCAGCTTGTGCGCGTCCACATCGTCGGGCGCAATCTTCAGGAGGTTTTTCGCCGTCATCTCGGCGTCGTGCACGCGTCCGGTGCGGAAGTAGAGATCCGCCAGCTCGTCGTTCAACTGCGGCGAGTCCGGATCGGCGTCGAGCGCCACCTTGTACTCTTCGATCGCATGGGTGATTTCCTCGGGCCGGCCTTCGGAGATGGCATCGTCCTCGTATATGCTGGCCAGCGCCGCGTGATAGTAAGCCATAGCGCGGTTGGGCGCGGATGCGGAAGCCTGCCCGGCAGGCTGCACAGCGCCGGCGGGCGCAGCTGCGGCCGGAGCCGGCGCCTGCGCGGCAAGCGCGGCGGCAGGCAACAGCAGCAGCGAGGCTGCGGCTGCAGGACGAAGGCCGATGGTCTGCAGACAGCAGCTCCACAGACTCGGGATCCGGCGATCTTGGCGAAAGACTTCTTTGTTCATCATTCCAGAGGACACCGCGCCCTTTCCGCTTCCTGAGCCATTCGTCGTACAGTGGGCGGCACAGGCAGCCCATACCAGGCAGCCGAACTTGTCCTATTGTACAGACGAATTTACGTCCTGTTTGTCGCGTTTCCGGCGGCGAAAGGCAATCCGGCCTGCGCCGGCCTTCGCCAGGCGCGGAATCGCCTGCCGGCCGGCCGCAGATCCGCATTCGAAAATGCGGCCTGCCGGGGCAGACCTGCCCTGTTTCGATGCGCCGGAACCATCGCCGTCTGCGCCCAAATCGAATGGCGGAGGCGGTTTAATGCCGGAAGTGCCGCATGGCCGTAAAGACCATGGCTATGCCCAGCTTATCGGCTGCGGCGATTACTTCCTCATCGCGAACCGAGCCTCCCGGCTGAATCACCGCCGTTGCGCCGGCCTTTGCCACCTCTTCGAGGCCATCCGGAAACGGGAAAAACGCATCCGAAGCCGCAACGCAGTCCTTCAGCGGCAAAACCGCTTTCATGGCGCCGAATCGCGCTGCATCCACCCTGCTCATCTGCCCTGCGCCGATGCCCAGCGTCTGGCCGCTGCGCGCATAAACGATGGCATTGGATTTGACATGCTTGCACACCCGCCAGGCGAAGAGCAGGCTGCGCAGCTCCTCGGGCGAGGGCGGACGCCAGGTAACCACCTTCAGCTCCGACTCGGCTACGCGGCCGGTATCGGCGTCCTGCAGCAGCAGCCCGCCGGAAACGTGCTTTACCACAGGACGAGGCGGCGCCGCCTTTACTTCCACCAACCGCAGGTTCTTCTTTGCGGCGAAGCGTTCACGGGCCTCGGCGGTGAACCCCGGCGCAGCGATGGCTTCCACAAACAGCTTTGCGATCTCCTCGGCGGCCGCGCCATTCACCTCGCGGTTGATCCCAATGACTCCGCCGAATGCCGAGACCGGGTCGGCAGCCAGGGCCTTTTGATACGCCTCAAGCACCGAAGCGCCGGTCGCCGCCCCGCAGGGGTTGGTGTGCTTGACGATGACGACCGCCGTCTCGTCGAACTCCTGCGCCAGCTCCCAGCAGGCGTCCAGATCGACCAGATTGTTGAAGCTCAGCTCCTTGCCCTGCAGTTGCGATGCGCCGGCAATGCCGCGGCCCGTGCCATCCGAATACAGCGCTGCGCGCTGGTGCGGGTTTTCCCCGTAGCGCAGCGGCTGCGCCAGCGGAAAATTGACGCGGAGGGTCTGCGGTAAGGCCGATTCGTCAATGGCGGCTGGCGCTTCCGGCGCAGGCGCAGGTTCGATGCGCTCGAGGGTGCCGGCGATGGCCGCGTCATAGGCGGCCGTTGTGGCAAAGGCCTGCTTTGCCAGCCTCCAGCGCGTGGCGCGGCTCAGAGAGCCGTGCGAGCTTTTCAGCTCCTCGATCAGGACCGGGTAGTCGGCGACGCGCGTGACGATGGCCACGTCTTCAAAGTTCTTCGCCGCCGAGCGCACCATCGACGGCCCGCCGATATCGATGTTCTCAATCAGGTGGCCGAAGGCGACGCCAGGCTGCGCAGCCGTTTTTTCAAATGCGTACAGATTCACTACGACCATGTCGATGGGCTGAATCCGGTGCGCAGCCACGGCGGCCTCGTGCTCGGCATTGCCGCGGATATAGAGCAGCCCGCCATGCACGCGCGGGTGCAGCGTCTTCACGCGCCCGTCCAGCATCTCGGGGAAGCCGGTGAGTTCGGAGATGTCCCTGACCGTGAGCCCGGCATCGCGCAGCGCCCGCGCTGTTCCGCCGGTGGAGATGAGCTCGACTCCAAATCCGGCCAGCACTTTGGCAAAATCCACCAGCCCGGTCTTGTCGGTCACGCTCAGAAGCGCGCGCCGAATCGGTTTCCACTGCTGCTCGGTTGTCACCCGTATACTCCTGATCCGAATTGGACTGCGTAAAAAGCCGGCGATCTTCCGGCGTCCGCCGCACGCAATGCGGGCGCGCCGGAATGATGCAGACCCGATTTCAGACTACATCTCCCGGCCCTGCGAAAAATGGCCCGGCATTCCACAGCCCCGGTAGATATCCCGCTCGTTAAAAAGAGCAGGCAGCGGCATCTCTCCGGCGGCGGCGGGCAATCGCGGAATGTTTTAGAGTTGATACATGGCCGGCACACCCCCGGAATTCATGCCGAACGGGCAGGCAGGCGTCCGCGAGCCGGAGATTCTGCCGCCTGTGGACAGGATGCCGCCCTCCCGGGGTTATGCACCGCCCCTGCCGAGGCGCAGAAAATCGCCCTGGGCGGCGGCGCCGGCGACGCACGCGCTGGTGGGCGTCAATTGCGGCATCTGGCTGGCCATGGTGGCGCGCCACATCAGCCCCATCAGTCCCACCGTCGAGCAGTTGATGGACTGGGGCGCCAACAATGCAGGCGCCGTGCTGATCTACGGGCAGTGGTGGCGCATCGTCGCGGCCATGTTCCTGCACGTCGGCATTATTCACCTGGCCACCAACATGTGGTGCCTCTGGAATCTCGGTCTGCTGGCCGAGCCGCTGATGGGCTCGCTCGGTCTGGTTGCCGTTTACATCCTCACCGGAGCGGCCGGCAACCTGCTCTCCACGCTGGTCAACTGGATCTGGCCCATCCGCGACAGCGGCAGCGTGCTGTTTCCGGCCGGGGCGGGCGCGTCGGGCGCGGTCTTCGGCATCGCCGGCGTGCTGATCGTGCTGCTCAAGTCCAGCCGGCTTCCCGTGCCGTCGCGCGAACTGAAAAAGCTGCGCAAATCGGTGATCTATTTCGCAGCCATCAACCTGATCATCGGCTTTTCCATCAGCTTCGGCTCGGCGGTTACCCATTTTGGCGTGCAAATCGACAACATGGCCCATCTTGGCGGATTTTCAAGCGGCCTGCTGATGGCCACGCCGCTGGTGCCGCGCATCGGCTCGCCGCGCAGCACCTTCGAGAGGCGGCTGCGTATCTCGCTGCTGATGACCGTAGGCCTGCTGGTGCTCTTCGGCTTCTACATCGCGCAGTTGAGGCCGCCCCAGCCGTAACGCCCGCCTCGCGGTCTACCGCGTCGCCGTAGCCGCGAACTTCTTCACCATCGCCAGCAGCAGCTTGCGGTCGCTCTCGTTCAGGTTGGTCGAGTAGCGGCGGATCTGCGTCAGAAAACGCAGTTCGTCGTCGGAAAGCTTATGCATGTCGAACTGCCGGCCCGGCGAGTCGTCGGAAAAAAGCTGCGCGATGGGCAGGTCGAGGGCCTCGGCGATCTTGGAAAGCGTATCGAGAGAAGGAACCGTGTGACCGTTCTCGACCCGCGACAGGTAGCAGCGGAGCAGGCCGGTCTTCTTTTCGATGTCGCCCTGGGAAAGCCCTTTTTGAAGGCGGAATGTACGGATCGTGGTGCCGATTTTCATTGCCATGGATGCCTCGCCGCCGCCCATTTACCGGATGGGTAGCAATCGAAATACTATTAATTCAATGGTTAACATGCGCGGAATGGGAACGCAATGTGGAAATCCTGGAGAAGAGCCGGAGCGGGTTAACTGGGCAGTGACGCCGTCCTGCCTGCCGCGGTCCTTCGCGCGCTTTTCGTAAACCCCGGTGCGGCATCGTCCGTCAGTAGTAAGGCAGAGCAGGGTATGGGCAGACGGGGGATGGTGAATGCGCAGGCTGATTTGGACGGGCGCGGTTGCAGTGGGAGTGTTGATCGCCGGACCGGCAGTTCAAGCGGCGCAGGTCGTTTCGTCGAGCCCGGCACCGGCTCCCGGTTCGGATCGGGCCGCTTCACCGGCTGCGGCCTCTGCTTCCTCGGCGCCTGAGCCAGCCGCCGGCGGCCGCCTGCACGGCGTTGTCAAAAGCGGCAACATCCCGCTGCCCGGCGTCACGGTGATTGCGCAGAACACGCTCACCGGCAAGCGCTACTCCACCGTGACCGATATCCGCGGCGTCTGGTCGCTTGCCATCCCGCAGGACGGCCGCTATGTCATCCGCACCCAGTTTGCGGCCTTCGCGCAGCAATCGTCCGAAGCGGTGCTGAACGCCTCGGCCCGCGACCGCACCGTCGATTTCCAGCTGATTCTTGCCTCGCGCGCCGCCGAGCAGGAGCAGCAACAGGCCCGCGCCGACGACGCCGGGCAGGGAAGCCTCGGCGGTATCCAGCAGGCGATCCGGCAGATGACGGGAAATATGCCGGAGAACCTGAGCCTGATCAGCCAGGTCAGCTCTGACACCGAAACCGGGGGCGGCTCGGCCGGCGAGGCGGGCGCAGAGCTGCCCACCGTGGCCTCGAGCGCCGATTTCAGCGGCGACTCGGTGACGATCAGCGGGCAGTCCGGACAGGTGAGCCCGCTTGCCGGCGTCGATATCGACCGGCTGCGCGATGCCCTGGAGACCTACCGGGCGCAGAACGGCGGTCAGATGCCGGGTTCGGGGGGACTGTTCGGTGGCGGCGGATTTGCTGAGGGAGGCGGCTTCGGTGGTGGCGGCGGTTTTGGCGGAGCCTTCGGCGGCGGATTCGCCGATGGCGGAGGCGGTTTTGGTGGCGGTAGAGGTTTCGGCGGCCGGGGCGGCGGGTTCGGCGGTGGCGGCCGGGGAAATTTCCGCGGCTTCAATCCTGCCCAGCCCCATGGCGCAATCTTCTGGACCGGCAACAATTCGGCGTTGAACGCGTTACCCTTCTCCCTGCGCGGGCAGGAGCAGAGTGAGCCGCCGTATGGCGCCAACCGCTTCGGCGCTACGCTGATGAGCGAGCCGTATATTCCCGGCCTCTTCAGGCCCAGCGGCAAAGACACGGTGTTCTTCACGCTCTCCGGCCAGCGCAGCTCCAGCCCCGACGATTTTTACGCGACCGTGCCCACAGCCGCCGAACGCGCCGGCGATTTTTCCGCCGCGGGCTTGCCCCCCATCTACAATCCCGTGACCGGCCGGCAGTTTGTTTCTAACGGCAGGGCAAACGTCATTCCGGCCTCCGGCCCGCAGTACCAGTCGATCTCGTCCCAGGCCCTGGCGCTGCTCAGCTACTTCCCGCTGCCCAACCTCGCCGGCACAAGCGCCATCGACAACTACAATTACCACCTGCTCACCACCGCGCAGACCAACACCACGCAGGCCGGCATTCGCTACATGCGCAGCCTGGGCGCCAACGCGCAGCCGTTCGGCCGCGGCGGCTTAGGCGGATTCGGCCGGCGCGGCGGATCGGCCACGCAGGGGCTGCGGCAGAGCATCAACTTCAACTACAACTGGGCTCACTCGGCAGCCGACCAGGTCAACATGTTCCCCCAGCTCGGCGGCAAGAAGGCCTCGGACTCCTACTCGCTGCAGGCCGGCTACACCGTGGGCTACCATCGCGTGACGAGCATCTTCACCGCAGGCTGGAACCGCAGCAACAGCCAGACCACGAACTTCTTCACCAACACCGGCAACAACGCCGCCGGCGCGGCGGGGATTCTGGTTCCCAATCAGACGCCGCTCAACTACGGCCTGCCCGGCGTGACCCTGAGCAATTTCTCGGGCCTGAACGAGGTAGAGCCCAACTTCTCGCTCGCGCAAACGATCTCGGTTTCGGAAACCCTGAGCTGGATTCACGGCAGGCACAATCTGCGCTTCGGCGGCGATTATCGCCGCGTGCACCGCGATTTTCTCGCCGGCCTGAACGCCACGGGCAGCTTTACCTTCACCGGCCTCTTTACCGAGAACCCATCGGTAGCCAATTCCGGCTCATCGCTGGCCGACTTCCTGCTCGGACTGCCGCAATCGAGCAGCCTCAACTCCGCCGTGGCCAAAAGCTACCTGCGCGACAACGTGTACGATGCCTACGCCACGGATGACTGGCGCGTGCTGCCCTACCTTACCCTGAACTACGGCCTGCGCTACGAGTTCTATGCGCCCTACACGGAAAAATACGGCCGTCTCGCCATGGTCGATACTGACCCCGATGCGGGCTTTACCGAGCAGGCCCAGGTCGTGAGCGGCGCAACGGGTCCGGTAAGCGCACTCCATTTTCCCGCTTCGCTCGTGTACCCATGGCGCAAAGCCTTCGCGCCGCGCGTGGGCCTGGCCCTGCGGCTGCCCAGGCAAACCGTCCTGCGCGCCGGCTTTGGCATGAACTACACCGTAGGCGAATACGCCACCTTTGCCAACACCATGGCCCACCAGCCGCCCTTCGTCAACGAGCAGACCAATGTGGAATCGGCGGGCAATTTGCCTTCGACGGCCTGCGCGCAGACGGCGACCTGCTTTACCCTCGCCAACGGATTTCCCAGTCCGGCTACGGTGGGCAACTACGCGCTCGACCCGCACTACGGCCTGCCCTACGTGCAGACCTGGAACCTCGACGTGCAGAAGACGCTGCCCCTGGGCATCGTGATGAACCTTGGCTACATCGGCTCCAAGGCGAACCACATGGATATCGAGAGCGCGCCGCGGGCGCTGCCCGGCAGTCCGCTGACCGATCCTACCGGCCTCGTTTTCAACTATGACCAGGCGGAGGCCTTCTACAAG
>DATGLJ010000112.1:0-3329 GCA_035294185.1 Occallatibacter sp.
GTCCAGATCAGAAAGAAACTGCCCATCATGCCGCCCGCAGATGCCGGCTCTCCGGCGGCGACCGCGCTGCGAACGTCCACCGCGACGATATGGCTCCAATAGGCCACGCCCACCAGCACGGTCAGCAATGCGCTCCAGCGAAACCACCACAGCGCTTTGGGCATCAGCCTGGGGACAACGAGTCCGCGCTGCTGGGCGTCAAGCTCGCGCAGAAATGGCGTTGCCACCAGGTTGAAGAAGTACAGCAGCCCAATCCAGGTGATACCGGCAACAAAGTGGATCCAACGAAGCACGATCAGGACTGCCTCTTCGCCTCCCGGAAAGCTGATTTGCGGAGCAGCGACCAAAATCGTCCCATGAGCGCTCATTCTGATCTCCAAACTGCGGGCTCGTCTGACCCGCACAAAATTCCCATTTTGGCACGCGGCCAAGGCGACGTCACGGCGCTCGCCGCTGCTTTCTGTTGAAATCGCTTTCCCGGCGTCTTATCGTAAAGCAGCTATGATTGCTCCGTTTTTTGCTGCGCCTTGCCGCGAGCAAGCGATGGGAGCAGGACTTTGTTAACAGACCCTCAACTCGTATGGGGCCTCGAGCTTGAGGGCTGTGCTGTTTTTTGCAGGTTGGCGGAGAGAAACCTATGGAAAGCAAGCCAGCACAGAACATTCAGGATTCATTTCTAAATACCGCCCGCAAAGATAAATCGGTCATCACAATCTATCTCCTCAGCGGGGTAAAATTAACCGGCAGAATTCGCTCGTTCGATAAGTACTCGGTCGTTCTGGAGACCAACAATCAGGAACAGTTGATCTTTAAGCACGCCATTTCTACGGTAGTGATGTCACGGGTGATGCATTCGGATCGCTACCCCGAATCGCGACCGGCGGCGGAGGCCGGCGGTCCGACTCCCCCGGCGAGCACCCCTTCGCCGCATGAGGATTAGTTTATTTCGCGCGCGCAGGAAACCAGCTCGGGAGCGCGTCCACGCTCCCCGCAAACCGGCTGTAACCCAGCGGAACGCGCCTTCCTGGTAGGAGTGGAATTTTCGTCCCGTCCGGTTTCCAGACCTGGGAAGCATCGTTGGCCGGCGTTCGGCCGTAGAGAGGTGGAGGTTCCTGCACTGGCTGGTGCGTCTCCTGGGAAAGTTCCGCCTTCCGCTCGCTTGGCGCGCGACGCCGCGTCGGCGGTGCACGCGGCGGCGGACCAACCCCATCGCGGCTTCTCGGCAGAGGAGTCGCTGGCGGAGCTGCGCGAGCTCGCCGTGAGCGCCGGAGCCGGCTGCGCCGGCGAGATATTGCAGCGACGCGAGAAACCCGATCCCGCCTTGCTCATCGGCAGCGGCAAGCTGCAAGAGCTCAAGGCGGCAATCGCTTCCACCGCGCCCGACCTAATCATTTTCGATCACGAACTGACCCCCTCGCAGCAGCGCAACCTCGAGCGGGAACTCGAGGTGCGCGTCCTCGATCGCACCCAGCTCATCCTGGACATCTTCGCCCGCCACGCCCGCACCCGCGAAGGCCAGCTACAGGTCGAACTGGCGCAACTGCAATACCTGCTGCCGCGGCTGGCCGGGCGTGGTGCAGAGATGTCGCAGCTGGGCGGCGGCATCGGCACCCGCGGCCCCGGCGAGACACAGCTGGAAACCGATCGCCGCAAAATCCATCGCCGCATTCGCCATATCCAGCAGCAACTGGAGAATGTCCGCCGCACGCGCCGACAGCAGCGTCAGCGCCGCGAATCCGTGCCCATCGCCACTGTGGCCCTGGTCGGCTACACCAACGCCGGCAAATCGACGCTGTTCAACGCCCTGACCAACGCCGGCGTGGCGGAGAGCGCGCGCCTGTTCGCCACTCTTGATCCCACACTGCGGCACATCGTCCTCCCTTCCAGGCGCGAGGTCTTGCTGTCTGACACTGTGGGATTCATCCGCAACTTGCCGCACACCCTGGTCTCAGCCTTCCGCGCCACGCTGGAAGAAGTGCAACGCGCTTCGCTGCTGCTGCATGTTTCCGACGTAACCAGTCCGGCAGCAGGCGAACAACAGGCGCAGGTGGAACAGGTCCTCGGCGAACTCGAATGCCAGGACAAGCCGCGGCTCTACGTGATGAACAAGATCGACCTGCTCCCGGCCAACCAGCGCGAGGGCCTGCGCGACTCCGACGATGTGGTACATGTGTCGGCGGCCGAGAGAACGGGGTTGGACAAGCTGCTGCAGCGAATCGACGCCAAGATCACCGCCGACCCGCTGCAGCGCGTGCGATTGCACGTGCCGCAAGCGGAGGGAAAAATCCTGGCGATGCTGGACGCGAAGTCGCAAGTGCTGGCGCGCGAGTACCGCGACGGCTTTGTCGAGCTGGAGGTGCAGGCGCCGCAATCAGTGCTGCGGCGAGTGAAGGGCTTTCGTGTATAAGAAACCGCCAAACGATCGCCCCATCACATGACGCGCACGCCGGCATCGGCCTGTTCGTGGGCGTGGTAGCTGGAACGGACCAGCGGGCCGGATTCGACGTGCCGGAAGCCCATCTTCAGGCATTCTTCTTTCAAGAAGCGGAACTCCTCCGGCGGATAGAGGCGGGCGACGGGCAGGTGGTCTTTGGAGGGCCGCAGGTACTGGCCGATGGTGAGAATATCAACCTTGTGCGCCGCCAGATCACGAAAGACTTGCAACAGCTCGTCGGTGCTTTCGCCTAACCCGACCATGACGCCGCTCTTGGTGGGGATGGCAGGCTTCATCTGCTTGGCCCGTTCCAGCAGGCGCAGGGTCCGCTCATAGCGAGCGCCGGAGCGCGCCACGCGATAAAGGCGAGGGACGGTCTCGGTATTGTGGTTCAGAATGTCCGGCTCCGCGTCCATGACAATTTGCAGCGGTTCGTCGAGGCCCTGAAAGTCGGGGATGAGCACTTCCACGCGGCAGCCGGGAACGCGGCGGCGGATTTCGCGGATGGTGTCGGCGAAGACGCGGGCCCCGCCGAGATTGTCGTCGTCGCGATTGACGCTGGTGACCACAGCAAACTTCAGCGCCAGCCTGGCCACGGCTTCGGCCACGCGGCGCGGCTCATCGAAGTCGATGGGCTGCGGCCGGCCCTTGGGCACGGCGCAGAAACCGCAGCGGCGGGTGCACAGGTCGCCCAGCAGCATGAAGGTCGCGGTGCGATGGTTCCAGCATTCGCCGATGTTGGGGCAGTGGGCCGACTCGCATACCGTGTGCAGTTCCAGGCGGCGCGCCAGCGTCTTCAGGTCATGATAGTTGTCGCCCACGGGAGCGCGCGCCTTCAACCATTCCGGTTTGGAGGCCGGCCGGTGCGGGGCAAGATCGATCTGCACAAGTTCGG
>DATGLJ010000113.1:0-9152 GCA_035294185.1 Occallatibacter sp.
CCGCTCTGTGCCAGGCGGCGAGCGCGTCCATTGCTTCTGCTTCGCATCCATCCGGGCCGGACGCGCAGGTCATCTCGGTCGATTTTTCGAACCCCGCTCTTTCCCCCTCCCACTGGACCTTGAGCATCCATCCAGACGGCAGCGGCCATTTCCGCTCGGAGATGGGCAATGCCGCCGCGGGTTCGGGCGGGGAGATGCAGGTTCCGGACGTGAACCGCGACGTTCAGCTCAGCCCGCGTTTCGCCGAGACTGCCTTCGAGACTGCGCAACGCCACTCCTGGTTCAACGAGAAATGCGAGAGTCATATGAAGGTGGCTTTCCAGGGCGTCAAAACGCTCAGTTATTCCGGCCCGGAGGGCCGGGGATCGTGCGCCTTCAATTACTCCCGGGATAAGGAAATTCAGGGTCTGGGCGATTCTTTTGTTGCGGTTGCGGAGACCATCCTCGAAGGCGTCCGGCTGGAAATGCTCCTTGAGCACGATCCGCTCGGACTCAATAAAGAGATTCAGACGTTGTTGCAGGCGGCCCAGGATGGGCGCGCTCAGCAGATCTGCGTGATTCGCGGCATTCTCGAGCGGCTGGCGCAGGATGACAGCGTGCTCGAGATGGTGCGCAAGCGGGCGCGGACGCTGTTGGCGCAGGCTGCGACATAGAGCCCGCAGAAGTAAAGGCCGGGAGGCGGCAACTCAGGTCCCTGAAAACCTCTACGCGACTTTTGGGCGCCCGAAGGTGTCAAATTAGGTGCACGCTGCCGCGTACAAACCAGGCGCGGCAGGGGAAGGCGGAACGCCATGGAAATCAGGCAGAGGATGAAAGTTCATCGCCTGGCCGGGTTGATCCCGGCCTCAACTTTATCCATCGGTGTCTGGTGGGCGGCTGCGCTTTTGTTCGCCGCTGCGCCGGCTGCCGCGCGGCTCCATGCCCAGGATGCCGGCCAGACCGCGCGCGCCATCCGCTTGAGCTATGTGGATGGCAAGGTTCGTCTTTCCCAGGGCAATCAGCCGATTACCGATCAGGCTGTCGTCAACACGCCGCTGCTTGAGGGAATGAGCCTGGCGACGGCCGACGACGGCCGCGCCGAGATTCAATTCGAGGACGGAAGCGTGGCGCGGTTGTCGCCCGACAGCGCACTGACCATCAGGACGCTGCGCGGCGAGGGGGCCGGTTCCGAGGCTGAGCTGAACGTTGACAGCGGTCTTGCTTATTTTGAGCTTCAGGATAACGGGCAGGCCGGACAGATTCGGGTTCGCTTTGGCGACAGCGTAGTTACCGGCAGCGGCTTTACCGTCTTTCGCGTGAAAAACGATACGCCTCCCGGAGAGCTTGCCGTCTTCTCCGGCAATGCGCATCTGGAAGGCGCAAATGGCCTGGCGCTCGACGTTCGGGGCGGCGAGAGCGTGACGCTCAGCAGCTCCGATCCGAACGGCTATAACCTCGCCGAGTCGATCGAGCCCGATTCCTGGGATGCGTGGAACTCCGATCGCGATCAGGCGCTGAGCAGCGAAGCCGCCGCGCAGACCAATGCGCCAAACGATCTGGCGCAGGGCCAGACCGCGAATCCGGCCTGGAGCGACCTGGATGCAAACGGCCAGTGGTACGACGTGCCAGGACAGGGCTACGTCTGGTCGCCCTACGATGCGGCCAATGCCGGCTTCGATCCCTACGGGAATGGCGACTGGGTGTGGACGCCGGGCTTTGGCTACATATGGGCTTCGGCCTATCCATGGGGCTATCTGCCGTATCAATGCGGCGCGTGGAATTTCTATGCCGGCTTTGGCTGGGGCTGGGCTCCGGGCTTAGGCGGATGCGCCCCGTGGTGGACGACGGGCTTCTACGGCGGTCCGGTCTTTGGGATTCTTCCCGTCTGGTATCACCCGATCCACAGGCCGATCGGACCGCGTGCGCCCATTCCGCATCGTCCGATGCCGGTTATCGCCGTGAACCGGCATCCGCATGTATTTGCCGGCGGGCTGCCGGCTCGCGATCGGAACACGCCGGTGACAATCAATGGCCAGACAGTGGCGGCGCTGCGGCCGGCGCCAGGGCGATCCGCATACGTGCATGCCGCGTTTGGCGGGCGAATAAGCTACGGCCAGTTCGTCCCAAGACCGGAGGTTGCCGGCGCGGGAGCTGGCTTTGTGCAGAGGCGGCCGGGCTTCGTGACCGCGCGGCCGGTTTACGCTGCTCCCCATCCGAATCCGGCTTACGGGATGCCGCAGCATGGGAATCCGGCCTACATCCCGCAGCAGCGCGGCAATTTTGGAGCGCCGGCGCCGCGGCCAGGCGGCGGATTCGCTCCGCGTCCGGCTCCTGCGCCTGCCTATCATCCTCCGAGCGGTGGTGGCGGCGGCGGTTTCCATCCCAGTGGCGGTGGCGGCGGACATCCTTCGGGCGGCGGCGGTAACGGCGGGCACAGGTGACGCGATTGCTGAAAGAGTAGCGGATCCGTTTGCAATCGCATTCCCTCCGGGGCTTTCGCGACTACGGTTACTGATATCGCCCCCACAATCGCTGGTTGCCGAGCCGGACCGAAGAAAGGCGGCTCCGCCAGGCCTTCCCGCAGGGTCTGTGGAACCAAAACCGGCAATAGAAAGCCGCCGAAATCCGGCGCTTTGAAACTCCGGAAATCGACCGGATGCTTTCCGGAATTCACCTATTCAGTTCTTTTTTTGCCGGAACCGGGATTCGGCCCTTCTTATCCACAAAAACCGGCCCGGATGCCGTTGACCCCATGCATCGGGCTCCGTAGAGTCAGTAATCAAGCAGGTATATTGCGGACGCCCGGGCAGATGTCCACATCAGGCGTCCGGCTGCAGGTGGGTGCGGCGCTTCCTCGCGCAGAAGCGGTTGAACTTTTCGGAGTAAAGATGCTGAAACTAAAGAAGATCCACATCCTCGGCTTTAAGAGTTTCTGCGATCGCACGGAAATCCCGCTGGCCGGTACCGGAATTGCGGTCGTTGTGGGGCCGAACGGGTGCGGCAAGTCGAACATCCTCGACGGCGTGAGCTGGGTGCTGGGCGAGCAGAGCGCCAAGAGCCTGCGCGGCACGCATATGCAGGATGTGATCTTCGCCGGCACGCGCGAGCGCAAGGCGCTGGGCATGGCGGAAGTGACCCTTACGATGGTTGACCCGGAGGCCTACGAGGGACCCATCCCCGTAGAGCCTGAGGTTGTGGTCGATAACGAAACGCCTGCGGACTGGGACGAAGAAGAGCTGCGCCGCCAGCGCGCGGCCGAGGCCGAGGAGATTATCGCCAACGAACAGCCAGGCAAAGTCATTGAGGAGGAAGGCGAGCAAAAGAGCACGGACGGACAGCCGGCCGAAGGTTCGCATGCAGTGGTGCTCAAGATCCGCAGGCGCAAATTCTCAAGCACGCCGCAGAAGGGCGAGGTGGTGATCACGCGGCGTCTGTTCCGCACCGGAGAGAGCGAATACCTGCTGAACGGCAAGCTCTGCCGGCTTCGCGACATTCAGGATATTTTCATGGGCACCGGCCTCGGACCGGAGAGCTACGCGATCATCGGCCAGGAGCGCATCGGCCAGCTGCTCAGCTCGAAGCCGCACGAGCGCCGTTCGATCATCGAGGAGGCTGCGGGCGTTACGCGCTTTAAAACCAAGAAGCGCCTGGCGGAGCTGCGGCTTGAAAGCGCAAAACAGAATCTGGCCCGCGTCGACGATATCTTCGAAGAAGTCACGCGCCAGATGAACAGCCTGAAGCGCCAGGCGGCAAAAGCCGAGCGTTACGCCGCGGTCCGCGAGGAGCTGCGCGGCCGGCTGCGCGTGGTTCTGGCCAGCCGCATGGCCGCGATGGATGCCGATCGCAAGCGTCTGGACGATGAGATTGCCGCGCTGACCGAGAGCATCAATCGATCGGCTGCGCAGATTGAGATCGATGAGGCCAGCCAGCACGAGCTGACCGAGCGCGGCTATCAGCTGGATCGCGATGGGCAGGAGGCGCAGTCGCGGGCGAACAGCGCGGCCGTCGAGCTGGAACGGGCGGCGGCGCGCGAGCGAGCGAACACCGAGCGCGTAGCCGATCTTGAGGCGCGCATCGCAGCTGCCGGCGCAGAGCTTGAGCAGACGCGCATGCAGCTTGCCGGCATCCAGCAGGAGCGCGCGCAGCAGAGGCAGTTTCTGGAGACGGCCGCAGGCGAGGTCCGCGAGTTTCGCCGCACGGTGGAGGCGCGCCAGCAAGGGGCGCGCGCCGCCGCCGAGGAGGTCTTCCGCGCAGAGCGCGAACTTGAGACCAGCCGTCGCGCCGCCATGAACCTGCTCACGCAGGCCGGCAACGCGCGCAATCATGTGGCTCAGGGCGAGGAGAGCCTGGCGGCGCTGGAGCGCGAAGCCGAGCGGCTGAATGCCGAGATGCGGCAGGCGGAGCGCGAGAAAGAAAACCTGGCAGTGGAAAGCGGCGCGGCTCGGGTGCGGTTTCAATCGGCGAACGAATCCCTGCGCAGCCTGGAGGCCGAGATCGCATCGCTGCGCGAAAGCCTGCAGACCAGGCGCGCGCAGGAGAGCGAGCAGCGCGCCCGCGCCAATCAGCTGCGCAGCCAGCAGGCGGCCGCCGCCGGGCGCCGCGACTCGCTGGAGGCGTTGATCCGCAACCACAGCTACTCGACCGACACGGTACGAAAGCTGCTGAAGCCCGGGGCGCTGGGCCAGAGCATCGCACCCAAAGGCACGCTGGCCGATTTTCTCGAGGTCGCCGGCCAGCACGAAGGCGTGGTGGACGAGTTTCTTCGCGAAGAGCTCAACTACGTGGTGGTGGAGAACTGGGGTGAGGCCGAAGAAGGCGTGCGCCTGCTCAAAACCAGCGATGGCCGCGCAACCTTCCTGATTCACGACGGCGCGCAGGGGCAGCTCTTCGATGAGAACACGCCGGCCATCAACGAGCCCGGCGTGACCCCGCTGCGGGACGCCATCAAGGTGCTGAACGGTTTCGGGCGTTCGCTTGAGACGATTCTGCCGAAACTGCGCTACGGGTATCTGGTGGACGACGCAGAGCGCGCACAGCGGCTTGCGTTGCAGTACGCATTTGGCTACTTCCTTACGCCGGGCGGCGAGTGCTTTCACAATGCCACGGTTACGGGCGGCAAGCCGGCCAGCGAGGGACCGCTGGCGCTTAAGCGCGACCTGCGCGAGACCGAGCGGCGTCTGGCCGCCGTGCAGGCAGAGCTGAATGAGGCCGAAGCGCAGGCTGCTGCGCTGACCGGCGCGATCGAAGAGCTGACCGTGCAGCTCGAAGCCCGGAGCGCGGAGCGCCGCCAGGCGGAAACCGAGACTGCGAATCTGGGCGCAGCGCTCAAACAGATGGAGGGCGAAGCGCAGCGCATTGAGCGGCGCCTGCAGGAGTGGACGGCGCAGGCCGCGCGCAACAAGGATGCCTGCGAGGCGAAGCGCGCGTCAATTGCGCAAAAGCGCGAGGAGACGGCGCGCTTGGAAGCGGAACATGCGCAGGCTGAGGCTGGCCTGGACGCGCTGCAAAGCCGGCTCGACGAGCTGCGCCGCAGCCGCGAAGATCTGCAGCAGCAGGCCGCGCAGGCAACCGCCGAGCTGGCGGGTATGGAAGAACGCCGGCGCGGCGCTGAAGCCGCCTTCCAGCGCATCGATCGGCTGCACGCCGATCTCGAACGCCGCGTGGAAACCGCCGAGCGGCAGCGCAGCGAAGCTGAGGCCGAGCGCGAACAGCGCGTGCGCGAATCGGCCGAGCTTGCCGGCCGGCAGGAGCAGCTGAAGGAGATCCGCGCCGAGGCCTTAGCGCAGGCGCAGGCCATTGCGGCGCAGGCGCAGGCGCTGAGGCAGCAACTCGGCGAACTGGAGACGAGGCTCAAAAACGAACGCGCGGCTCTGGACAAGTTGCGCGAAGACCGCGCCGCGCGTTCGAGCGAGCTGGCCAGGCTGCAGTCCGATCTCGAACATCTTGAGGCGAGCTGCCTGGCCGAAGTGAACGTAGAGGCGCAGGTGCTGCGCGAGGACGCGGAGATTGTGCGGCTCGTGGGCGATGAGCTGGCCGCCGAGGATGAGGCGTGCCGCGCGCTGCGCCAGAAGATGGAGCAGATGGGCCCGGTGAACATGATGGCCCTCGACGAGTACAAGGAGACTGCCGAGCGCCACGGATTCCTCGAAACGCAGCGCAGGGATCTGATTGAGTCGATCGAGAACACGCAGGAGACCATCCGCGAGATCGACCAGATTTCGCGCGCCAAGTTCGATGAGGCCTTTGCGCAGATCAACGAGAACTTCGGCAAGGTCTTTGCGCGGCTGTTCCACGGCGGCCAGGCCTTCCTGCGGCTTACCGATGAAGAGAACCAGGCCGAGAGCGGACTGGAGATCGTTGCTTCGCCGCCGGGCAAAAAGCTGCAGAACGTTCTTTTGCTTTCGGGCGGGGAAAAGGCGCTTACCGCGCTGGCGCTGCTGGTGGGCATCTTCCAGTTCCAGCCGAGCCCCTTCTGCGTGCTGGACGAGGTAGATGCCGCGCTCGACGAAACGAATGTGGGCCGGCTCGCCGATCTGCTGCAGGGCATGAGCCAGGACACGCAGTTCCTGGTCGTCACGCACTCGAAGCGCATGATGCAGGCCGCGGATATGATCTACGGCGTGACCATGCAGGAGCCGGGCGTTTCGAAGATCGTCAGCGTGCGGCTGGGCAATCGCGAGCAGCAGCGGGCGACTGCGTAAACAAAAAGACGGGCCGTTTCACCGCGCCTGTCCTCAGAGGCCGATGCAGAAGGCCGGCGAGAGGCGCTCGGGCTGGAGCCGGGCGGCAAGCCCGCGCACGTTGGCGCTGCGCTGAGAGTGTAACAAAAACCGGAACATTCGCCTGGAAGGTTTTTCAGGCTGGCGATAAGCGGCCTGGTTGAAAGGATTGAAATGGTGCGCCCGGAGTGATTCGAACACCCGACCTACTGATTCGTAGTCAGTCGCTCTATCCAGCTGAGCTACGGGCGCACACGTCAGGATGGTCCTTCTCAGAACCATTTCCAGATTAACAGGGAATCGCGGCCCACGCAATTTCCCGCGAAGGCAATTTCATGGAACAACAGGCTTTGCGCGCAGTTCGTTGAGCCAATCCTGCATGTGGCCCAGGGCGCGCAGCAGGTTCAGGCGGGCCTGTTCGAGCTGCAGGCTGGCATCGAGGGCGTCTTCAAATTTCTGGCGTTCGTCGATGCGCGCCTGCTCCTCGGCCACGGGACTGACCTGCGCGGCAGCGCCGGGAGCAGCGGCTCCGTTGCCCAGTTCCATCTGCGTCAGCACGCTCTTCAGATTCTCGCTGGCGATCTGCTGCTTGAGCGAGGCGATCTCGGCCAGCGCATCCAGCTCGCGCAGATTGGCGGTCAGGGTGGCGATCTGCAGGTCGTTCTGGTGCTGCGCCTGTTCGGCTTCCACGCGGTCGCGCAGGGCGTCGGCGGCCGAGGCGCGGGCGCGGGCGCGCAGATTCGGATCGAAGATCGGCAGATTGATCGAAATGCCCGAGCTGAAGTTGTTCGCCGGAAGAGGCATGTTGTAGAAGTTGTTAATGCTGTTCAGCAGCGTCGTATTGCGGTTATACAGCACGCCGAATCCAAGCTCCGGCGTCCAGGTCCGCTCCTGGTCGCCTTTAGCGATCAGGTAGCTCGATCTGGCCTGCAACTGCGATGCGCTCAGAGCCATATTTGTGCGCGGAGATTCATCGCCGCTGACGGCCGGAATCTCCGGAATGCTGGCGTGATTGGTCAGGATCGATCCTTCCGGCAATCCGGTGAGCTGCGAGAGCTGCCTGGTCAGCGTGGCCGCGCGCGTTTCGAGGTGAAGGCGGTTCAGCTTCAGCTGGGCGGCGGTGAGCTGCGCCTGCAGCAGCAGGTTCAGCGGATCGACGCCGGCTTCGGTGCGCTTCTGTTCGATCTCGACCATGCGCGCCGCGTCCTGCTCCTGCTGGTGCGCGGCGTCGAGCTTTTCATCGATGGTATCGAGTTCGATGTAGGCGTTTGAGGCATCGAGCGCGACCTGCTCCTGAGCATCCTTCAGGCTGACCTGCGCGGCCTGCACTCCGGCGCGGGCCGCCTGGATGTAGCGGAACTGTCCCATGCTGAAGGCCAGAGATTGCACCTTGGCGTCCCAGATGGTCGGCAGGTTGCCGGTGAATCCCACTTCAGGGAAGGCGGGCAGGCCGGAGCCGAAGTAGAGCGAGGGAATGAAGACATCCTTGCTCTCGGACAGATGCGCCTCGGCCTTGCGCAGGTCTGCCTGGGCCAGCCGGACGGCATCGCTGCGCTTCTGGGCCAGTTCCACGACGGTGGAAAGCGATACCTGCGCAGGTGCGGCTGTTCGAGCCGCCGCAAGAAGCAGCCCTGCGAACACAATTGCCCAGCCTGCGCGCGGATTTTCGCCCGAACTCAATTTGCCCTGTCCTCTTTATCGTCTCAGGTCCTGTGCGGGCCTGTATTCGTGCGCCAGCTCGTAGGCCGCCGATTGCGCCGTTTGTGCATTGGCTGTATCGCCCACCTGCTGCTGTAGCCGCGCCAGCCGCGTGTAGGCGACGAACGCCGGAGCCTCCTCGGTCTTGTAGGGGCTGGCGAGATAGGCCTGAAGCAGCCTGATGGCCAGCTCCGGATCGCGATTGACGCGGATCAGCACGCCGGCGGAGTCGTAGAGAGCTACAGCGGCATGCGGATCGTGCGCGGCCGCATTCTGGCTGTTGCGGATGGCTGTTTCCATCTCGTCCCAGCGGCTGCGCGAGGCATAGAAGCGCGCCAGTGTTGCCCATTGCAGAGCCGGATGCCGGCTGACGGCGATAGCCTTTTTCAGGTAGTTCTCTGCAGCCGCAGAATCGCCGTTGTGCCTGGCGATGCCGGCGCGCAGCTGCCAGGCCCGCGCAGGATCGAGCCGGTCCAGTTCCTTGGCCACGCTTTCAGCCTTGTCCAGGCCGCCGCCAACCACCCCGGGCGCTTCCGTATAAAACTCGCCGAGGTCGCTGAGCGCCTCGGCATTGCGCGGGTCAAGCTGCGTCGCCCGCTGGAACTCGGCCAGGACCCGCTTGCCGATGGAAAATGCGCTGATGAAGGAAGCCTGATTGGCCTTTTCGCCGAGGGCGCGGCCAAGCCACATGTGATTATCGGAGCTTCCCGGATCCAGCCGCACCGCCTGCTCGCAGGCGCTCACGGCGGCATCCCA
>DATGLJ010000114.1:0-2082 GCA_035294185.1 Occallatibacter sp.
GAGGCGGTGGTGATGGCGCGCGAAGCTGGGCCGGGCGACCAGCGGCTGGTGGCGTACTACACGGTGGAGACGGCCGACGCGGGGGCGGAATCGTTGCGCGCGCATTTAGCGGCGAAGCTGCCCGACTACATGGTGCCGGCCGCGTATGTGCGGCTGGAGGCTCTCCCATTAACAGCGAATGGCAAGCTGGATCGCAAGGCGCTGCCGGCGCCGGAAGGCGATGCCTATTCGACGCGCGGCTACGAGGCGCCACAAGGCGAGGTGGAAAGCAGGCTGGCCGAGATCTGGGCCGAGGTGCTGAAGCTAGAACGCGTAGGACGCCACGATAACTTCTTCTCGCTCGGCGGACACTCTTTGCTGGCAGTGACGCTGATCGAGCGCATGCGCCGCAGCGGCTTCCGGGTGGACGTGCGGACATTGTTTGCCACCCCCACGATTGCCGCTTTGAGCGCAATGGCCGAAACGGCGGCGGTGGAGGTTCCGCCGAACCGCATTCCGTTCGAGTGCCAGGCCATCACGCCCGACATGCTTCCGTTGCTGGAGGTGAGCGAGCAAGAAATTGAGCGGATCGTCAGCACCGTTCCTGGGGGTGCCGCGAACGTGCAGGACATCTATCCACTGGCTCCGCTGCAGGAAGGTATTTTGTTCCATCACCTGATGGGCGGGGAAGGCGACCCGTATCTGCTGGCGCTGCAGTTGCGCTTCGACAGCCGCGCTCGGCTGGACAGCTATGTGCGGGCATTGCAGGCGGTAGTGGAGCGGCATGACATTTTGCGCACGGCGGTGCTGTGGGAAGGAGTGCGGCAGCCGGTGCAGGTGGTGTGGCGGCGCGCCGCGCTCGCGATGCAGGAGGTGGAACTCGACGGTATGACGGAGGCCGCCGAGCAGTTGCAGGCGCAATTCGATCCTCGGCATTTTCGCATAGACGTGCGGCAAGCGCCCTTGTTGCGGCTGTATGCGGCCCGCGAGGGAGGAAACGGGCGGTGGGTGATGACGATGTTGCTGCATCATCTGTGCGGCGATCACACGACGCTCGAGATGATGCAGGCCGAAGTGCAGGCGCAGTTATTGGGAGACACGGAAGCGCTAGCGGCGCCGCTGCCGTTCCGCAACCTGGTGGCGCAGGCGCGCTTGGGCGTGAGCCAGGCAGAGCACGAAGCGTTCTTTAGGCGGATGCTGGGCGATATAGAGGAGCCGAGCGCGCCGTTCGGGTTGCTGGACGTACAGAGCGATGGCTGCGGCATCGAACAAGCGCACCTGTTGCTGGAGAGCGAATTAGCCGGGGCGGTGCGCGCCAGCGCGCGCCGGTTGGGGGTGAGCGCGGCGAGTGTGTGCCACCTGGCGTGGGCGCAGGTATTGGCGCGCGTGTCGGGGCGCGCCGATGTGGTGTTCGGGACAGTGCTGTTCGGGCGCATGCAGGGCGGCGAGAGCGCGGACCGGGTGATGGGGCTGTTCATCAACACGCTGCCGGTGCGTATCCGGGTAGGCGGGGAGAGCGCGGCGGCGGCGGTCGAGCATACCCACAGGTTGCTGGCGGATCTGCTGCGGCATGAGCATGCTTCGCTGGCGCTGGCGCAGAGGTGCAGCCGGGTAGCGGCTCCCGCACCGCTATTTTCGGCGCTGTTGAATTACCGGCACACTGCGCAAGGTCGCTCGGCAGAAGCCAGGCGCGCGTGGGAAGGAATTGAGGTGCTGGGCGGGGAAGAGCGGACCAACTATCCGGTCACCTTGTCGGTGGAGGATTTCGGGGAAGCGTTCGGGCTGACGGCGCAGACTCCGGAGTGGGTTGGGCCGCGGCGCGTGTGTGAGTTCATGCAAGCGGCGCTGGTATCGCTAGTGACGGCGCTCGAGACGGGTGCGGCTACGCCGGTGCGCGCGCTGGAAGTACTTCCGCCAGCCGAGCGCGCGCAGGTTCTGTATGAGTGGAACTCGACACAGGTGGAGTTTCCGGGCGGGGCGTGCCTGCATGAGCTGTTTGAGCAGCAGGTGGAGCGCACGCCGGAGGCGACGGCGCTGGTGTTTGAGGGCCGGTCGCTCGGCTATGGCGAGTTGAATGCGCGCGCCAACCGGCTGGCGCATTAC
>DATGLJ010000115.1:0-4943 GCA_035294185.1 Occallatibacter sp.
CGGCGACCCCTCGCAGGACACGGACCCGCATCTCGGCACCTGGCAGCAGTTCCACGACGCGATTGCCCGGGTGCAGGCGCTGGGCGTCAACGTTATTCTCTTCGGCAAGCTGAACTGGGCCGACATGACGACCGAGTGGTACAAAAGCGAGCTGTGCAAGTACGAAGCGAAAGATCCCTATGGCATTCGCTACGAGCAGGGCGGCTACAACTATGTTACGCCCACGCAGCTTGCCGGCATCAATACGCGCCGCCGCGCGGTGATGGACTTCCAGGATCCTCAATACCGCGAGATTGCGCGGAAAGAGTTCGAAAAGATCCTCGCGCTCGGTCCTGCGGGTTGGCTGTGGGACGAAATCTGCCACCATTCGAACGCGATCTACAACTTCGCTCCGGGCCACGGCTACAATCCGCCCGGATACATCTACGGCGGCGACCTGCCGGTGGCCGCCGAGCTTCGCGCAGCCGCCGACAAAGTCAGCCCCGATTTTCTGTTTGCCGGCGAGGGGCCGCACGACTGGCAGATGCAGTACTTCCCGGTCGGCGAAGCGGGCGTAAGCGCGACTCCCATCTGCCAATATCTCGACACCCGCAATTCGCTGATGATTGCAGGCGTCAGCGGCTTCGACGACCGCGAGCAGCTGAATATGATCCTGATGTGCCGCTGCGTGATTCAGTACGAGCCGTTCCTGTACAAGGGCCATCTCCATGACTTTCCGCTTACCATGGCCTACGGGCAGAAGATCGATGCGCTGCGCCGCAGGTATAAGGCCTACCTGTGGGACGGCGACTTTCGCGACACTCTCGGCGCGGAGGTAAGCGCCGATGGAGCGTTCCGCTACTCCGTCTTCAGGGCGGCCAGCGGCAAACGCGCGGTCGTCGTGGTCAATCCCGGCTCGAATGCCGCCGTGACGGCGAAAGTGAGCCTGCCCGGCGCGGGCGATCTCATCGTCGCCACACCCGAGCAGCCCGATGGCCAGCCAACCACTGGAACGGTGAGCGTTCCGGCGCGTTCGGCCGCCGTGGTGATCGAGATCTAGGCGCGGCCGCGCAGACGGCCGCCGAGCGCGCCGGTTTCCGCTCCGCTTCGCGGCCTTTCTGTCCGCAATCGGAGCGCAGAACCTGGCTCTCTTCTCCGGCCGTTAGGCTTCCCACCAGTCCAGCTTCGACATCCGCGGGTAATACAGTCCGGCAAAGATTCTCCTCTCAGCGCCCTGCAAATTGCGCAGCACGCGCGCATACGCCGCAAGCTGGGGCGCAAACAGCTCGCGCAGTCCGGCGAGCGCACGGTCGGGATCAAGCCCGTCGGCATGAGCAGTCTTGTAATCGATGATCCACCAGGCATCGACGCCATCGCTGCCGGGCTCCATGCCGGCGCGGAAAATGCGGTCCACCTGTACAGTGCGGAAACCGCCCTCCATAAAGCCGGTCCAGCGCACCTCGCTTGCCGCATCTGCGTGAGGCGAGAGAATCCAGCGGCAGAGCGCGTCGCGCGCGGCCGCTCGCGCCAGCTCCAATGCCTGGGCTGCCAGTTGCTCTGCCTGAGCGGGCGCAATGCCCATGCCGCGCAGCTCGGCAACAATGCGCCCGGTCCGCTGCCTGAGAACCGCGCAAGCGGCTTCCCACTCCATCGAAATCCGCAGGCGCGCAAGCTCCTGCAGCAGACGGTGCACCGCGATTCCCAGCGCGCGAGAGCTCAGGCCGCCCTCATGCCTGCGATAAAACGGCTCGGCGCTCAGACCGGTAAGCGATTTGCCGCCGGAAATTCCGACAGCCGCCCGCGCCGGACGAAATCCGAGCGGCAGCCGATGCAGAACCGTCGGCCTGCCGGCGGCTCCCCGCATCTGCAGCAGATTGTCTTCGCTCGCGGCGATGCTGTCGATACTCGCAGGCGGAGCGGCTTTGGCCGAGCCGTTCGCAATCCATTCTTCGAATTGCCGCCGCACTTCGGATTCGAGCGCAGGCCAGGCGGCGCTGAGCAGCGACGGCTTTGGCGCGGCAAGCGAGAGCGATCCATCGGCTTCCTGCCGGTACTCCAGCCGCGCAAACAGGTGCAGCTCCTCGCGTGCACGCGTTCCGGCCACGTAAAGCAGCCGCCGCAGCTCCTGCGTTTCGCGCTCGCTGCGCACGCGGTCCACCCACGCTTTCGCGCTTCCGCGATCGGCGCCCTTTGGCGAAATCGGCGCGACCAGAAATTCGGTCGCCTCGCCCGGCTCGTCGGCTTCGGAAAGACCGCGTTCGAGCCAGGAGAGCAGGCTGCCGCTCGTTTTCGCCGAGCCTGCCTGCAGCTCCGGAACCATCACCACCTCGAACTCCAGTCCCTTGGCCTTGTGAATGGTCATCAACTGCACGCCGCAGCGGCTGTCGGCGCCGGGATCGGGCAGCGCCGTCAGCCTGTCGAGCGCCGCAGCGAGCGCTGCGCCGGAAATGTCCTGCTCTCCTTCGGGCAGGCCATCGAGGCATTCCCATAACAGATCGAGATTGGCGCGCGCCGCCGCGTCGACACAAGCATCCCCTCCGAGCTGCAGCCATACCTGTTCGAGCCACGTTCCCAGCGCCGCAGTCGGCTGTGCCGCCCGCATTGCGGCTGCCGCCTCCACCGCCTGCTGCACGCGCGCCACTGCTTCCCTGCCCTGCTCTGACAAAAGCGCCGCGCGATCGGCCATCAGCTCCGGCACGGGACGGCTCCGCAATTCCGCATCATCGGCGCTCACCAGCGCATGAAGATCGGCGAGCGACAGGGCGCACCAGGGCGCGCGCAGCACGCCCAGCCAGGCAACGCGATCGTGGGGATTAGCAAGAGCGCGCGCCAGCGCCAGCGCGTCCAGAACCTCCGGCCTGTCCCTGAGCGGTTCGAGCTCTACGGCGCGGAATGGAATTCCCGCCGCGCGCAGCGCCCCGGCGACCGATGCCAGGGCCTTTCGCGTGCGGCCCAGAACCGCGATGCGGTAATCCTCCCCATGCGCTCGCGCCTGCCCGATCCGTTCGCCGCGATCCCGGATGAGCTGCACGATCTGCTGCAACTGCGCGTTGAGTGCTGCCCTGCTGGCCTGCGCACATTCTTCTCGATCCTGCAACGCTCTCGCGCCGGCTGCGCGCCGGCCGATTCTGGGCATAAAGGCCAGGTGCAACTGCATCCGCGGCGCAGCTTCGCACACCCTGTGCGCTGCGCCGGCGCGCCCGGCCTCGCGCGCCGCTTCGGCGCGGGCAAACGTCACGCCGCTGCCATCGTCAGCGGCAAAAACCTGAGCGAATATTTCGTTGAGCTTGTCGACCAGTTCGGCCGCTGTGCGAAAGTTGGCGCTCAGGCGCACAAAGTCGAATCGCAATGGCTCTTCTCCGGGAGCTTCGAGGCCATAGTCGCGCACGCGCGAAAAAAGCTCGGCATCCGCATCGCGAAAGAAGTAAATGGACTGCATGGGATCGCCGACGACAAAGCACGTGCGGCCCTCGCGCTCCGGCCATGCGGCAATCAGCGCGCTTAAAAGTTGATGCTGGCGCCGGCTCGTATCCTGGAACTCATCGATGAGCAGGTGGCGAATGCCGTCCGCTATGGACATCGCGGCATCGCCGGGCGCGCCCTCCTCGCTGCGAAGCACATGAGCCGCAATCTGCGCCACCTCCGTATAATCCGTCGCGGCAGCTTCGGCAAACGCCACTTTCAGTTCGGCTGCCGCATGGCGCAGCAAAACAAAGCAGGCGCGAATGATCGCCCAGTCTTCTTCGGTGTATCTGGCCGGCGGCAGATTGGCGGCCGCCGCAAGCGCCTGTTCGAGCCCGGGAACCTGCCGCAGATCGGCAATGAGCGCATAGAGCCGTTTTTTTTCGGCTTGCGCGTGAGAAGGAAACCCGAGCCGCTTATCTGCCTGCAGCCGAAATCTGCCTTTGGTGAGCAGCAGATTCGCCAGACACGCACACGCCTGCCGCGCCTCTTCAAGCTGCTCGACGGTATCGAATGACGCAGCGGGAAACTCGGCCAGCTCAGCCAGCTCCTGGTGCAGCGCGCCGCCCGTCTGCGTGCAGGCAAACCGCGCCAGCTCCAGCGCCTCGATCCTGGCCTCCGGCAGGTGATCGAGCAGGTTGCTCAGCTCTTCGAGCTGCCTGCGCACTGCCCGTGCAAATGGCCTCTCCAGACGCTCCCGCAGCAATTCCCAGTCCGTCTCCCGATCGAAGACAAAGTCCTGCATCCAGCGGTCGCGCTGCGCCAGCATCTCGACGAGCAGATCTTCCATTTCGCTCCAGCTGTTGTCGCGCCACAGCAGGAGGGACTCGATCGCCTGCTGCAGTTCTGCATCGCGCCCGCCTCTCCGGTCGCCAATGTGCTCGAGCGTTCGCCGCGCTGCGCGGCGGTAAAGCTGCTTCGGGTCTTCAAAAATATCGAGCGCGCCGCCCAGGCCGGAGAGCAGCGGCTGCTGAATCGCAATCTCGCGGCAAAAGGCGTCAATGGTTGTGATGCGCAGTTGCGCGGGAAGCTCAACCAGATTCCAGCCACATGCAAGCGAGCGTTCAAGCGCGCGCGACGCCAGCGCTTTCATCGACAGTTCACCCGCAGGATCGGAACTCTGCTCGGCGCCTTTGGCCGCCGCAGCCTTCTCGAGTTCGGCCACGATCCGATGCCGCATCTCGGCGGCTGCGGCTTTGGTGAATGTGATGGCGACAATCTCGCCGGGATCGTCCACCTCGCCCAGCAGGCGCAGGAACCGCCGCGTCAGCAGGTCCGTTTTCCCCGATCCAGCCGGCGCCTGCACCAGCACGGAGCGCCCGGCATCCAGCGCGCGCGCGCGATCGGCCTGATCCGGAGGCAAAGCATGCGCAGCAAGGCTACTCATCGCCGGCCTCCTCTTCTTCCCCATCGGCTCCGGCTGTGGTTTCGGCCGGCCGGTTCTCTTCGATCCGGCAGACGGCCTGCAGGTCGCAGCGCTCGCAGGTTTCCGGGTACTCGCG
>DATGLJ010000116.1:0-4306 GCA_035294185.1 Occallatibacter sp.
ACGTTCATGGTCGAGATGACCGAAACGGCGACCATCCTGAACACGGCGACAAAACGGTCTCTGGTTCTGCTCGATGAGATGGGACGGGGCACGGCGACCTTCGACGGGCTCTCGCTGGCCTGGGCGACCGTCGAATACCTGCACGCTGAAGTCGGCGCGCGCACGCTCTTCGCCACGCACTACCACGAGCTGACCATGCTGGCCGAAAAACTGCCGCGCGTGCGCAACCTGCGCGTAGGCGTGAAGGAGAATGCCGGCGGCATCGTCCTGCTGCACAAGATCGAGCCCGGCGCGGCGAGCAAAAGCTATGGCATCGAGGTCGCGCGCCTGGCCGGGCTGCCGGCTGCCGTCATCGAGCGCGCCCGTCATGTGCTGCGCCAGCACGAGAAACAGGAGCGGCAGAGCGTTCAGGTGGAGACCGCGCCCGAACCCATGCAGATGACCTTTTTCACGCCGCTCTCGCAGCGCATCGTGGACCGCATCGAAGCCACCGACGTGAACTCGCTTACGCCGCTGCAGGCGCTCAACCTGATCGAAGAGCTTAAGCAGGAGCTGAAGCAGAATCGCGTGTGATGCGGGCTGTTAGGCTTTGAACAAGAGACCGGAATCGTGACCGATCCAGAGTTGACAACTCCCTGTTTGCCGGCGGCTTGCGGAGATGAGCTATGACCTCATCCATTCGTCATGCGGCGGGCAGCCTGCTGGTCGTGGGCCTCGGCGGCGCCGAGCTTACCGGGCTTGAGCGCGCCTGGCTGCGCCTGGTCCGGCCCGGCGGCATCATCCTCTTCAAGCGCAACATCAACGATGCGGCGCAGACCCGCGCGCTGCTCGACGAGGCCGCCGGCTTTGCAGCGGCGCACGCGGTTCGTTGCGTGGATGTCGAGGGCGGCACGGTGAATCGGCTGCGCGATGCGCTCGCGCCGCTTCCTTCGGCGCAGGCCGTGGGTGCAGCGGCGCGCAAGCTCGGCAAACCGTCGCTCGCCCGAGAACATGGCGCGTTAATCGGCCGCGCGGTGAAGGCCTTCGGCTTCAACACCACGCTCGCGCCGGTGGTCGATCTTGCGCTGCCTGAGGCCGCCGACGTTCTCGGCTCGCGCCCGCCCGGCGCAGCCGCCGCCGAGGTCATCGATTATGCGCGTTCCTTTCTTGAAGCGCTCGCCGCGCAGGGAGTCGCCGGCTGCGGCAAGCATTTTCCCGGCCTGGGCGGCGCATCGGGAGACACGCATTTCGTTACGCCCTCGATCGAACGCGCCTGGCAGCAAATCTGGAACGAGGACCTGCTTCCCTACCGCGAGCTGCATGCAGCCATGCCGATGATCATGATGAATCACGCGGCCTATCCGGCCACGCCCGGCGGCAACTGCCCGGCAAGCGCGTCTGCTTTCTGGATCACCACCATCCTCCGCAGACGCATCGGCTATCGCGGCATCATTCTCTCGGACGACCTCGAGATGGGCGGCATCCTCAGGTTTCTGCCGGTGGAAGAGGCGGCCATCGCCGCCATCCGCGCCGGAAGCGATCTGCTCGAAATCTGCCATAGCGCCGAGCTGATCCTGCGCAGCTACGAGGCGATCATCGCCGAGGCCGAGCGCTCGAAGGCGTTCCGCATGCTGCTCCTCGCGCGCGCCCGCGAAACCGCAGCCAGGCGCCGCCGGCTCTACGCAGCGGGCGCCGCGCGGCCGCTTAGCGGTAAACAGTTCGAGTCGCTGCGCGATCGCATGCAAAGCTTCTGCGATGCAATCGCGGCCTGCGAGGCCGACGTCATCCAGCCGCGCCTGACGGCGCCTGCGGAGACTTCATAATGCCGCGTGCGATCGATCGCAGGCCCATGAACGTTGCCGGCATCATGAGCGGCACTTCGGCCGATGGCATTGACGTGGCCGTGGTGCGGATCGCGCCGCAAACCGGCGCCAGCCTCGGAATCGAAACCGGGACGCGCCTCGTGCGCCCGGCGCCTCCGAAGCTCACGCTGCTCGCGCACGAGGGCTTTCCCTTTGCCCCTTCGCTGCGCCGCGCCATTCTTGCCGCGATGAACGCCGGCGTCACCTCGACCGCCGAGCTGGCGCGGCTCAACTGGCGCCTGGGTCTGGCCTACGCCGAGGCTGCGGCGGCCACTGCGAAGAAGCACAGGCTCCGGCTCGACCTGGCCGGCTGCCACGGCCAGACGCTCTACCACCAATCGCGTCCAGCCCGTTACGCCGGCTGCAGTTTTGGCTGCACCTGGCAGGCCGGAGAAGCACAGGCCATTGCCGCCATGCTTGGCGTTCCCGTGGTTTCGAACTTTCGCCCTGCCGACATGCTCGCCGGCGGCCAGGGCGCGCCGCTGGTTCCGCTGCTCGATTACGTGCTCTTCGCCGACGCCCGCCGCGGGCGCGTACTGCAGAATATCGGCGGCATCGCCAACCTGACAGCGATTCCCGCAGGAGCTCAACCGCAGGCGCTGCTCGCCTTCGATACCGGGCCGGGCAACATGGTTATCGACTGGCTCGCCCAGAAGCTCTTCGGCAGGCGTTATGACCGCAATGGAGCTTTGGCTGCAGAGGGCAGAGTCATCGGACCCGTTCTCAACGCCGCGCTGCGCGATCCATATTTCCGCCTCAAGCCTCCGCGCACCGCAGGCCGCGAGCAGTTCGGCCGCGAATACGCCGCAGGCTTTCTGGCGCAATGCCGCCGCCACAGCCGGCGGCCGGAAGACGCGCTGGCAACCGCAACCGCGTTGACCGCCGAGAGCATCGCGCGCAGCTACGCGCAGTTCGCGCGGCCGCGAATGAACAAGCAGCCGGTAGATTTCATCGTCTCCGGCGGCGGCGCACGCAATCGGGCACTCATGGCCATGCTGGAATCGCGGCTGGCCCCGCTCGGCTGCGAGCTTGCTGCCGCCAGCGACTTCGGATTACCGGTTGATGCCAAAGAGGCGGCGGCCTTCGCGCTGCTCGCCTGGCAAACCTGGCATCGCCAGCCCGGCAACATCCCCGCCGCAACCGGCGCAAAGCGCCCCGCGATTCTTGGGCAGGTCGCTTATGTCTGAACGCGCGCAGAGACGGGCCCCGGGCATTTAAACAGTCAGCACTTTCATGCTTGTCGTCGCATTTTTGCGTTTCGTGAGCGCGCCGGGTCCAAGCCGGCAGCTTCGCAGAAGTAATTGACCTGCCGGCTGCTATTGCCTGCCGTCCGGTTCAGGCTCCGGTCCGCCAAAGCGGGCAAAAAGTTCTTCAACCTTTTGCCGGGGTGGTTCGTCTACCGGAACAGGGTTGCCATTCAGGGCACAGACAGCCTCGGAAGAGTCTGTGGAGAGCAGGTACATGACGAGTCGCACTGCGGGACGGATGGGAGTTTTTACATTCATGGCGCTGCTGGCCTGCGGCGCGATAGCCCTTGCGCAGGCTGCATCGCATTTTCTCGGAACCATCGCGTCCATCGACGGCAACGTCATTACCGTCAAGACGCAGCAGGGCGACGAGCGGCAGGTTCAGGTGCCTTCGACGGCCTCGCTCAAGCGCATCGAGCCCGGCCAGACCAGCCTCAGCGCGGCCGTCGCCATGCAGTTCAGCGAGCTGGCGGCCGGCGACCGGGTTCTGATATGGACCGATCCCAACGTCACTACAGGAACGCCTCAGGCCGTGCGCCTGGTAGCCATCAAGGCGCAGGACCTGGCCCAGAAACAACAGCAGGAGGCCGAAGACTGGCAGAAGCGCGGGGTCGGCGGCCTGGTCAAGAGCGTCGATCCGGCAACGGGCATCATTGTGATTACCTCCGGCGCGGGCCCGACCGCGAAGACCGTCATCATCCACACCGCAAGCAATACCGTGCTTAAGCGTTACGCGCCGGCGTCAGTCAGCTATGCCCTGGCCAGGCCTGCGCCGATCACCGATATTCATCCCGGCGACCAGCTGATGGCCCGCGGCGACAGGAACGAGGCCGGGGTCGATGTCGCCGCCGAGGAGGTCGTTTCCGGCAGTTTCCGCAACATCTCCGGGGTAATTTCATCTCTCGATCCGGCAAAATCGACCTTCACTGTCAAAGACCTCGCCACCAAAAAACAGGTCACGGTACAGGTTCCCGACGATGCGCAGATGCGCCGGCTGCCTGACCGCATGGCGCAGTTTCTGGCCGCGCGGCTGAAGGGCGCAACGCCCGCCGTGGGCGCGCGAGCCGGAGCAGCAGAAGCCGGGGCTGAAAACGGCGGCGAACAGCACGTCTGGACGCAGCGCGGCGGCAATGGCGGCGGCATGGACGCGCAGCAGATTCTGAGCCGCGCCCCGGTCATTCATTTCGCCGACCTGCAGAAAGGCGAGGCCGTCATGCT
>DATGLJ010000117.1:0-22467 GCA_035294185.1 Occallatibacter sp.
ATTTATCTGGCCGCCACCGAAAAGCTCAATCAGGAGACCGGCCGCAAGGCCCTCATTATCCTTACCGACGGCGAGGACGAGGGCAGCAGGACCAAGATCGGCGACGCCATTGCCGCCGCGCAGAGAAACAACGTTATCATCTACGTGATTCTGATCGCCGACCGCGCGCTGTACTGGAGCCAGGGCGTTGGCTACTACGGCTACTCGCCGGCCAAGCGCATTGCCGAAGAGACCGGAGGCCGGCTCATCGACGTCGGCAACAATAGCGACAAACTGCGCGCCGCCTTCGAGCAGATCGAGGACGAGCTGCGCACCCAGTATCTGGCCAGCTATACGTCCACGAACAACAAGCTCGACGGCACGTTCCGCCATATCTCCGTGCAATGCGGCGAGGGCAACAAGGTGCAGGTGCGCAAAGGCTACTTCGCCCTGGCGCCGCAGACCGGCGGACAGTAAACGGTTCCGTGGTGCAAGTCTCTTTCCGCCGTTGAAGAAAGGAAGTCTTCTTCGCCGCTTCCGTTCCCCCTTACGGTCGCATTTTTTACGCCGTAACCCCAGGAAAAAACGAAACTAATCTTCGTTTCGGGCCTCTGTGGGCGGCCAGCAGTTCTTATAGCGCCGCAACTGAAAAATGCTGCACAACGGATGCAAAAAAATGCGCATCCAACGCTCATAAAGCCTGTTGGGTGAGTTCGCAGCCGGAACCGTCTCCCCTTTCGGCGGCGTGCGTAAAACCGGCAGGCACACATGGGAGGATATTGCGATGAGACCAGTTCACAAGCTCGCTCCGGCAAGAGCAGTTGCAGCAGCCGCAGTTATCGTTTTTTCGGGCCTTTTGCTGATCGGCGCCAGGGCCTACGCTCGGCAGATCAGCGCCGCCAGCCAGCAGAGCGCATCGGCCAGTGCGGCAGGCGTCCATGCCGGCGATTCCGCCAACGCCGGCGCCACTCTTGGCAGCGGTCAGGCGAGCGGATCGGTTTCAAGCGCCGCCGGCGCGAGCGGACTGCACGATGACGCCCGCGCTTCTTCCAGCGGCTCGGCCTATGCAGCCGAAAAGATGCGCCCGGTACGCGGCGAACTCCAGGGCAAGCTCGATGCGAAGTCGGCCAGGCCCGGCGACCAGGTGGTGGTGAAGACCACACAGAAAAGCATGTTGGCCGACGGAACCGAGATTCCCAAGGGTACGCGGCTGGTGGGCCACGTCACCGAGGCGCAGGCGCACGTCAAGGGACACGCTGAGTCGCAGCTCGGCATCGTCTTTGACCGCGCCGAACTCAAGGATGGGCGCAGCATCCCCATTCATTCTGCGATTGAATCGATTGCGCCGCCGAGCGCCATGGCTGAGATGGCCGGCGATGACGATCTGAGCATGAGCGGGCCAGTCGCGGCAGGCGGCGGCCCCGTCATGGCGGCAGGCAGCGGGCGCGCCGGCGGCGGACTGCTGGGCGGCGGCGGAGCGGCCCTGGGCGGCGTGGCGCAAACGGCCGGCCGCGTTGGCGGCGGCCTCGATTCGACCGCGGGTTCGGCAGCCGGTTCGGTAGCCAGCCAGACGACGGCCGGGCTGGACCGCGGGCTGCATGGCGCGACCGGCGCCGCCGGGGATGTGGCGATGCACTCCACCACGATCCCGGGCCTGATGCTGAGCGGCGACGCTACGGGCTCGGCCTCCGGCGTGCTGTCGGCGGCCAATCGAAACGTGCATCTCGATTCCGGCACGCAGATGGTGCTGGGCGTTGCGGCCGCTCGCTGAGCGGGGGCGGTTCACAGTTTTCCCATCCTTTTGGCGGCGATCTCGGCGAAAGGATGGGAAGGCAATTCCTCTGGCCAGCGTCCTCTGGCCTGTTTTGCGACATTAATCCGGCATCGTCACTGGGTTTGCAATCGGGCGGGCCGGCAAAGCCGGGTGTCTGTCTCGCTTCGAGACACGCTGGTTACCGGCAATTACCGGCGGACGCAAACGAGTAATCTGGCGCACAAAGAGACGCATCGCTACTATCGGCGCGGATGGAAAAAACTTTAGAACCCGGAGGGAAATTCCCCGTTCTCTTTCCCCGGTCTGCGTTGCGAGGTATCCCAAATGAAAATCGAATGCGAGGTGCTGGAATCCTACGAGATCAGCCCGCGTTTTCGCGCCATGATCGAAGAGCGCGTCAAGCGCCTGGAGGAGGACGCCGCGCGCGACGAAGCGTCGATCGCTTCTCTTGATCACGTCGACCATATCCGAAGGCAGCTGCGCCTGGTGGCAGCTCAGCGGGCCGAGGCGCTGCGCATGCGTCTGTTCCTTGAGCGCGCGCGCACTCGGAAGCGTTAGCATCCTCGAATTTTCGAGGTTTGTATAGCAAGCTGCGAAAGCGGCCGTTTCTGCCGTCGCGCAAAAACCGGCGCCTGCGCCACTCCGCCTGGATGATTAAGCCCCTTCACTGGGCCGCGTCCCGCAACAGGTCGCGGCCCAATTTTTGTGTGCGGCGCGCCTGCCAGGCCGCATTCGCGAAGTAAAAAGCCGGCCTTCGGGATGACGGCCGGCTTTTTCCCGCTGTGGGCAGCGGGCGGGGAATCTATTTTTTCTTAAAGTCCCGTCCTGCGGCTATTCTTCCGGCGGACTTGCCAGCGCTACTGCTTCTGCGGAGGAAAATCTCTAAACAGCTTAGCGATATCTGCGGCAAGTTTCTTGCTGTTCTTACCGGAATTATCGGACAGATCCTCGGTGGCCGAGCCTCGCCATAGCAGGGCCTTTGAATGGCTGTCGAATATATCAATCACCAGCCTGCCTACTCTGATGTCGACGGTATCGGTGGTGGCATCGCCCATTCCACCCATTCCGCCCCAGCGGCCCCAGCCCCAACCGCCGCCCCAACCGCCCATTCCGACGTATGTCGTCTCCAATTGCTGTTCATTGTGGATGCGGTCGTGGGCAAAGATGGTGGCTTCTCCGCCTGACGGAACCATCCGCCATCCTTTGGCCTGCAGGGACAGGTCCACGGCGTGCCTGACGCGCTCGACGTAAAAAGGGTTTGCAGTAGTGATTTTTCCCCAGGAATAAGTGTGGTAGTTGGAGAAATTTACCCCGTGGTCATAATCTGAGTTCAGTTGGTCTGCCGATACGGCTGAAGCGCCGCTCACGAGCATAGCCGCGACCAGCGCGCAATTTAGAAGTACCTTCACTTTGCCCTCACTCTCTCTTGTCGCGCAAAACCGGATGAATCGCCAGCCAACGCGCCAGCCGAACGGTTCCGCTGGTCTCACGCGAAAGCCAACTCTATGCAAATAGAGTTGGTTTTCGCGCGGAAGTTGTATACCGCGCGATCGGAATTTTTCTGAGGGTGAAGGCCGGAATGCCGCCGTCGATCATGCGGCGGGTGTTTGTCCGGAGTCGTCGTCGCATTACTGCGTATCGCAGCCTTTGAAGGGCTTTTGCAGGTCCTGGCGGGCCTCGTTCACGGCGCCCTGGGTATTGTCGTTGGTCTGGATGGCCAGGCGGTATTCGTTGACGGCGCGGTCGCGCTGGCCGGTGCAGTCGAAGATCTTGCCGATGGCGATGTGGCTCCAGACCTCGGTCCACGGCGGCTGGTCGTCGCCGCGCAGGGCGTCGCGGTAGGCATTGACCGCGGCCTGGTAGTTGTGCTGCTGAAAGAGCACCTCGCCGATGCGGTAGCTGGCCAGCGAGCTCTGCGGGTTGATCTTGAGGGCCTGCTGATACTGGTTCAGCGCGCCGACCAGGTCGCCCTGCGCGACCAGCTGCTGGCCCTTGAGGATGGCGATGCGCACCTGGAGGTCGGGCGTGTTCTTGAGGACCCAGTCCTGCGGGTCGATGCTGATGCGCCGGGGACGGCCGAAGGTATCGACGACGTACTGGGAATCGGTCCCGACGACGTCGACTTTCTGGTTCACGGTCTTGCCGTCGGTTTCGATCTGCAGGTCGACGGGCATGTTGAAGAGGTCGAGGTCCTGCTGGATTTCCCCGATGGTGCGGAAGCCCTTGTTGTTGCCCATCCGGTAGACGGCGTACTTGTCGGTAAACTGCGGCGCTCCGGTGCCGTCGATCCACTGCGCAAAGAACGGGGTCAGCGACTGCCGGGTCAGCGCTTCGGCGGTTTTCTCGAATTCGGCGGTGGAGATGGGCTTGTCGGTGTACTGGCTGAGGACGTTCCTGAGGGTTGTTTCAAAGACTTTGTCGCCCAGCTCCCAGCGCAGCATGTGGAAGATCATCGCGCCTTTTTCGAGGGTCATGGACTGGAACTGGGGCGTGAAGGGATCGAGGCGTCCGGCGCTCGACAGCGGGATGGTGTCGTAGGCCAGGGCGCCGGCGGCGACGTCTTCAAGAGCCGCGCGCATGGCGCTTTTGCCATTTTCGTCTTCGTAATACAGCAGCTCGCCATAGCGGGACATGCCGTTGGTGATCCATGCGTCGTCGAGGGTCCGGGGGCTGGTCTCAAGACCCCACCACTGGTGGGCCATGGTATTGGCGAGCAGGCGCACGGCGGATTTGTCGCCGATGCGGCTGCCCGGAATGCCGGCCAGCTCCGGGGCGTAGACGGCCGGCAGCGTGTCGTCGGGGATTTCGACGACGTTGAGGCGAGGCGTTTCGAGGGCGCCGAACTCTTCGGTGAAGAAATCGTATTCTTTGGCGGCGGTCTGCGCGAGCTGGCTGGCGCCGGCCTGGTGGCTCACGGTGACGTAGACCCTGGTATTGCCTTCGCCGGCGGAGACCGGATCGACATAGCGGCCGGCGATGACGGTGCCCGGGAAGCCTGGCTTGTCCCACTTGAAGTCGTATTCTGTGCCGGGCTTGCCGTTGGAGAGAGTGACATTCTGCGGCTCGCCGGCGGCTCCGCTTGAGAAGACGCGCATGCCCTGGGGAACCTTGAAGTGGATCTCGGCGGTGAAGCGGTCGGTCATGTAGCCGGTCATGGGGAACCAGCGGGCGGGGTAGAGCAGATAGCTGATGGGTTCCTGAATGGCGGCCAGCTTGAGGCCCTCGACGGGGCCGTCTTCGTTGCCGGTGATGACTCCCGAGTACTCGAAGGTCCAGTGCACGGTCTGGCCGGGCGTGAAGGACGCCGAGGGGGTGACGCGAATCGAGCCGTCGGCGGTGCGCTCGCCGTCGAGCTGCTTGCCGTTCTCGTCGGTGATGTTGGTGATCTTGAGAGCAGGGTGGAAGCCGAAGACGACGACGTCCTGATTGGGCGGCGGCACGAAGGCGACGACGGCCCTGGCGGTGAGCGTGTGGGTGTCAGGCAGAATCTCGGCGTCGATGACGTAGCCGGTGATGTCGAGCGTGGGCCGGTTGCGCTGGGCGTGGGCCGCGAGCGCCCCCCCGAGGAGGAGGGCCAGGCTGCAAAGGGTGAAAAACTTTGCCGGTTTGATCTTTGCCGGTTTGATCAGGGTCTTCATCTTTATGGCCGCCATTGTATGGATGTGTTGCTGTCGCGCCACGAAGTGGAGCCGGGCAGGTATTCGAGAACGATATCGGCTACCCGGTCCATCACGCCTGCCTCTTTCTTGTGTTCGAGCCCGGCAGTGAGCGATTGCCGGATCTCTTCAAGCCCCTTCATCATGGACTGCCTTGCGGCCCCGTCCGGTAGCAGCGGCTCGAGGTGTTGGACGATATTTGCCGCCGTAAAGTCATGCTGGATAAGCTCCGGGACGACGCGTTTGCCGGCGATGAGGTTGGCCATGGCGACATGGGGAACGTCCACGAGCCGCCTGGCTACCGCGTAGGTGATGGAAGAGACCCGGTAGACGACCACGAAGGGGTTACCGATGAGAGCGGCCTCCACCGTGGCCGTGCCGCTGGCGACGACCGAGGCGCGGGCATGAAAGAGGGCGGCGCGGGCGTCATCGGCGAAATGCACCGGCAGCCCGTCGGAATGTTTTTCCGCCAGTCGAACCGCCTCGGCGCGCTGGTCTGCGGTGAGCGTAGGCGCGAGAGGCACCACAAAGTCATACCTTGGGGTTGGATGCGCAGCCAGCGGTTCGGGCAACGCGAGAAGCCAGGCGGCGGCAAGCATCTCCGGCAGGTTGTGACGGATTTCGCGGATGCGGCTGCCGGGGAGCAGGGCGATCCAGTCGCGGGCCGGGTGCAGATGGCAGCGGGCGGCGAACTCGGCGCGCGAGATTTCGGGCAGGGGCAGCTCGGCGAGCGGATGGCCGACGAATTGGGCGTCGATTCCGCGCCGGCGGTAGAAGGGCTCTTCAAACGGAAAGATGACCAGCATGCGGGCGACATACCTGCGCACGCGTTCGATGCGGCGCTTCTTCCAGGCCCACAATTGCGGGCTGACGAAATAAATCACCGGAATGCCGCAGGAATGAAGCTCTTCGGCGAGCCTGAGGTGGACGTCGGGGAAGTCGATGAGGACGGCGACCGAGGGCCGGCGCCGGCGGATGGCGTCGCGCAGCTTGCGGTAGCCCGCGTAGATGCGGGGCATGTGGCGGATGACCTCGGTGACGCCCATGTGGGCCATCTCTTCGGCGCGAACGATCTGCTCCTGCCCGGCGGCGGCCATGCGCGGGCCGCCCATGCCGATGAACTGCGCTGCGATCGACTTTGGAGCAAGCCGCCGCCGGAGGGCGTCGATGAGAAGCGCGCCGTAATGCTCGCCGCTGGCCTCGCCGGCCGAGATGAAGATGGAGGGGGGCATGGGTTCGCTGTCCTCATCATCATAGCGGTCCGGCGTGCTGCGCTAAGATGGCGGAAGGGGCCTCGCTTTGCGGGCAAGTTTTTTCAGGCCTCATGCCTGCGCGCCGGCCATTCAAAGGAAAAATCGTTGCCTCGGAAAATCGGCGTCGTCCCGCTTTTATTCGCTGCGCTGTGCATGGCGATTGCACGTCCCGGCCTGGCGGAAGATTCAGCCCGCAGTTCCGGATCCGTAGAAACCAGTCCCGCCTATACCGGCGCCACGGATGGCGGCCGGGAGAAATATCTGGCGCTGCCGCTTGCTCCCGGCGGAGGGAGTGGAAAACCTGTCACTCGATACGGCGTGCCGTTCATCGACAGGACTCTGCCTCTGACCCAGGGCGGCTCGGCCGCGGTGAAGGTTGGCGCACGCGCGGAGCGGATCTTTCTGCTGGGCATGACGGATGCAACGACGGCCGCCGACGGAGCCGACGATCAGCCATACTCGCCGGGGGCCCAGTCTCTGCCCGGCTTCGGATGGCACGATCCGCGCGACCTCTCCTACCTGTTCATCGTCGGCGATGAGCTGGGGCGCATTCGCGTGGATTATGCCGATGGGACCGAGCAGGTGTTTCCGCTGCGTCTGGGTGAGGGCGTGTGGTGGGGACGCGCGTTTTACGACTTCGACCAGCCATTCCCGGTCGACGCGCATCTGCGGCAGGCCTTCGCGGACGCGCTGCGGCTTTATCCGGCCAGACCGCTTGAGGATGGCGGCTATGTTGCGGTGATCGATCCGAAGCCGGTTGCAATCCGCAGCATCGGGATCGAAAACTCGCCGGCGAAGAAGGGAACGCTGATTATCAAGGGAATTACGCTGGAGACTCGCGCCGCCGGCGCGCTTGATCCGGGTGCGCTTGCAGGAGCCGAAACGCTCGCGCCGGGGGCTTTCCCCGAGCAGTTCGCGCAGTTTGTGAGGACCAGACCGCTGCTGCCGGCCGGCAGCGACGATGCCGCGGAGCAGCAGCAGCTGACGGAGCTGAAGGAGGAGCTTTACTCGAGCGGGAATCTGTACCGCGGGCTGCATGTCGCGGCGTCGGCGCCGGCTGGTTACACAGGCCCTGAGGTTTCGTTCAAGGGCAGTGGCGAGGGAGCGGCTTACGCCGGGATCCTCGCCAACGTTTTCCGCTATAACGTGCAGGATATTCTGGCCAAGATCGATGATCAGGGCATGTACCACACGTCCACCAGGGGCGCGATCTCGTGGGGCGGCTATCGCGGCATCGGGACGTTCCGCTATGGCGTGGGCGCCTACTATGGCGTGTCTTACACGCGCGACATGGGGCGCAGCATGGGCGAGGTCGCCACGCTTGGGTACACGAAGGATGCCGAGCGCAACGCCGATTATGACCTGAAGATGGCGCGCCGGTATGCGACCGATCCGGCGCTCAGGTACAGGGGCGTACAGTTGCCGCCGCACTGGGGCATGCTGGTGAACTCCTATCGCTTCCTTCCGGGATTGGAGAATGACGGGCAGGGTTTGACAGCGCTGTTTCTCTTTAAGCTTTGGCAGCAGCTTCCTGATCGTGATGCGTGGCTGCGCGCGCGCTGGCCGGACGTGAAGGCGGCGGGCGACTGGGTTCTGTGGCAGCTCAATCATCCGGAGATATCGGGCGCGAAGGATGGGGTTCTGCACACGACCGGCGAGAGCGCGAACATGGATGGGTATTCGGTGTATCCGGATGCGGCGTGCATGCATGCGCTGCGGGCGCTGGCGGTGATGGCCGATTCGATCGGCGAGAAGGCCGAGGCTGCGCAATGGCGCGAGGGCGCCGACCGCCTGCAGGCCGGCATTACTTCGCATTACATCGTCAACGATCCGAAGTATGGCCGCATCTGGTCGCTCGATTACTCGAACTGGACGGAAAAGAGCACGGTGCTGGGGCCGCTGATCTTTCAGGCCGACAATGAGGGCTTTGCGCCGGAGGACAGCTACCCGGAGTGGCGCGCTGTGAACGAAGCGGCTTACCAGCGGATTCTCGACACGTATAAGCCCTTCGGGTTTTACGGGCAATCGATGGGGTACGGACAGGGATTCGTGACGCAGTCGGCGCTGCTGCTGGACCGGATGCGCGATGCGACGACGATGCTGGACTGGGCGGCGAAGGAGATTTACGATCCACGCTTCGGTTCACGGCTGGCGCAGCCGGGGATGGGCTACATCGTGCCGGAAGGCGCGCGCATCGATCCTGCGGGCCAATACTGGTTCCACATCGGCGATTTGGGCAACGGCGTGCAGGAAGCCGAGATTGTGAAGACGCTGCGCGTGGTGATGGGCGTCGACGACACGCATCCGGAGCGGCTGCAGTTTTTCCCGCGCATGCCGTATGACTGGAGCGAGATTGCGGTCAGCAGGTATCCGATTGTATTTGAGACCTCGGGTAAGCTCGACACCGCTGATTTAGCTTACACGCTGAAGCGCGCGGGCGGACGGATGGATTTGCGCATTGCCGCGGATAAGGATCTGGGCCGCGTGGTTGTCCGGCTGGGGCCGTTTGGGCGCGCGCCGCAGACGGCCGATGTGCGGATCAACGGCAAAATGCCGAAGGGAGCCAGGGTCGAGCGGAGCGGGGATTCCTGGTGGGTGCGGTTTGCGGCCAGGGTCGGACCGAGGTAGCGCTTAGCTGGCCGCCCGATTCGCTTTGCGGCGCTGGCGGACGGCGGCGGCCAGTTCTTCAAACAGCGTGCGCGTTTCCTTCCAGTCGATGCACTCATCGGTGATGCTCTGGCCGTAGACGAGCGGCTTGCCGGGCTCGAGCTTCTGCGCGCCGGCTACCAGATTGCTCTCGATCATTGCGCCCATGATGGCGGAGTTTCCGGCGGCGATCTGGCCGGCAACGTCGCGGCAGACGACCGCCTGGCGGCGGTAATCCTTGTTCGAGTTGGCGTGGCTGAAGTCGATCATGATGCGCGGCTCGAGGCCTGCCTGGGTCATGCGGGCGGCGGTGTCGGCCACGGCTTCGGCGGTGTAGTTGACGGTCCTGCGGCCGCCGCGCAGGATGATGTGGCAGTCGGGATTTCCCGAGGTCACGAAGATGGCCGACTGGCCGTGCTTGGTATGGCCGAGGAAGGTGTGCGAGTAGCTGGCCGAGAGCACGGCGTCGATGGCGACCTGCACATCGCCCGAGGTTGCGTTCTTGAAGCCGACCGGGCAGGAGACGCCGCTGACCAGCTGGCGGTGGACCTGGCTTTCGGTGGTGCGCGCGCCGATGGCGCCCCAGGCGACGAGGCCGGCGATGTACTGCGGCGAGATCATATCGAGAAATTCGGTGCCGGTGGCGACGCCCATCTCGGCCAGGTCGAGCAGCAGGTTGCGGGCCAGCCGCAGGCCGTCGTTGATCTTGTAGCTCTGGTCGAGATGCGGATCGTTGATGAGGCCCTTCCAGCCAATCGTAGTCCGGGGCTTCTCAAAGTAGACGCGCATGACGATGCGCAGGTCGGCGGAGAAGTCGCGGATGGCGTCCTTGAGCAGCGCGGCGTACTCGCGGGCGGCGGCGACGTCGTGAATAGAGCAGGGGCCGGCAAGAACGATCAGCCGATCGTCGCGTCTGTCGAGGATATCGACGATCTCGCGGCGCGCGGAAAAGATAGTCTCGGATGCGGCTTCGCTGGTGGGGCGCTCTTCTTCGAGAAAAACGGGCGGCAGGACGACCTTCGTCCACTTGATACGGATGTCTTCGGTTGTGTGGAACATGGCTGCTTTTCGCGGTTGAAGTCTGTATTCAGACTAACAGCCGTGGTGCAGCCCCGCCCTGCTCGGTAGCGGGTCGGCTTGAAGGGTATGGGCCTGAGCCCGTACCTCAGTCGGGTAAAAATGCTTCCGGACTTCAGCCGCGGAGAGAAGGCGATTGCAAACTGACTTGCCAGGCCTGCTCAGTTTTTCCGCTAGCGAACTGCCTCATAGGCAATGGCGCCGGCGCCTGCGGTGGCCGCGGTCACCAGCATGGGAACCAGATGGCGGATGTGCCGGTGCGGCTCGGCGCCTTCGCCGATGATCTCCTTGTCGGTGCGCACGCGGTCAACGTCGTCGTAGGTGTAGGTGGCGGTGGCGTTCGAGTCGGCGCTGGTGAAAGTGAAGGAGTTCTCGGAGAGCGTGCCGAGCGCGCCGTAGCTTTCGGTGTCGTCGCTCAGCACCAGATGAAGGTAGCTGCCGGTGCCGTATTTCGCCAGCCGGTGCTGTACTTTGCGGGCGTGTTTGTCGAGCTGGCCGGGGTTCCGGGCCTGCGCGGCGCAGACGCAGGCGGCCAGCAGGGAAGCGAGAGCGAGACGCGTGACGGATGTGCGAGTGGATTTTTTCATGGCCCCCTCCGAAAGTACGGACGTCTCGATCCGCATTATGACTCTGCTGCAGCCGGAATGCGAGAACATCCACTGAGATTTTTGCCGTAATTAATGCAAAAGCCGCAAGCGGGAACCGATGCGCCATGTTACGAAAGTCTGCCGGGATGCGGAGGCTGCCGGGATGAATCGTCGTGCGAACCGGAGGAGTATGATGAAGGTCCCGGGGAGCGATTCGGCTCCTTTGCGGCATTCGATGAAGAAGACCATATTTCTCTGTGCGCTTTTCTGTGCGGCGGCGGCTGTTGTCGCGGCGGCGCAGCAGAACCCGAGTCAGGAACCGGCCACGCAGCCGGCAGAGGTGCAGCCGCAGGTGTGGCCTCCTCCGCCCGGCAGCGAGCCGCAGCCGGCTCCCGCCGAACCTCCGCACGCTGCGCCAGTACAGCCGCCGGCGCTTTCCGCTCGGGCGGCGGAAAACGCCGAGGAGGACTTGCCGGAAGGGAGGATTCGCCTGAATGTGATCGTGACCGACAAGTCCGGCAAGCCGGTCGCGGGTCTCGCGCAGCGGGACTTTACCCTCTTCGACAACAACCGCGAGATGCCGATCGCCGGCTTTCGCGCGCACTCCGGCGCGATGACGTTTCCGGTTCAGGTCATCCTGATTATCGATGCGGTGAATGTGGGATTTCAGAGCGTTTCTTACTCGCGTTACGGGATCGATACGTTCCTGCGCAAAGATGGCGGTCGGCTGGCGGCGCCGGTTTCGATCTACTGGTACACGGACCAGGGACTGGAAGGGCAGGGACCGGAGGGCCAGCCGGCAGAGATGACCGACGGTAACGCGCTGGCCGCGCAACTGGATGCGACCGAGAGCAGGCTGCGGCTGCTGAATCGCTCGGCGGGAGCCTGGGGCGCGATTGAGCGGTTCGAGATGTCGGTGCAGATGATGGACCGCATCGCGCACATCGAGGCGCGCAGTCCGGGGCGGAAGCTGATCGTATGGATCGGCCCGGGCTGGCCTCTGCTGGACAACCCCAACATGCAGATGAGCTGGAAGCAGCAGCAGAACCTGTTCCGGAGCATTGTCTCGATGTCCACCCTGCTGCGCGAGGGGCAGGTCGAGATCTGCAGTGCATCGCAGGGGATGCCGGACCCGTATACGTATCTGTATCAGGGGTATACGAAGGGCGTGAAGAAGGCGTCGCAGGCGTTTTTGCCGGATTTGAACCTGAAGGTTCTGGCGGTTGAGAGCGGCGGGCAGGTATTGCCGCCGAGCAACGACCTGGCTGCGGAGATCGACAGGTGCATGCAGGATGCCGGGGCGTACTACACCATCGGCTTCGATCCGCCGCCGGCCGACGGGCCCGACGAGTATCATGCGCTGAGCGTAAAGGTGGATAAGCCAGGCCTGACGGCGCGCACGGATACGGGCTACTACAACCAGCCGCCGGCAAGGACGCAGGTTCCGTGACCGGTGAATCGGATGGTGCATGGCCTGTGCTTCAAGCCGGCGTACGTTACAGAAAATGCAGGAAATTCTCAAGCCTGCCGAAGACTGGCCAGCGCCGCTTACCTTGACTGGGCGTGGAGATTTCCCTAGCATTGAATCAGTGGAAGTCCGCCCGGGCTTCGACGGAAGTATTTGCTGATAAAGGGCTTAGTTTGACAAACCGGCTTGCTGGACAGACCGGGTTGAAGAATAGACCGGATTGACCGGATAGACCGGATTGAAGGATCGGCCCAGGCCGCCGGCGGCGTCTGGCCGCTGTTTTCGCCGGGGTCTCGATCCGTGGTTTAGCGGTTGCGGGAGCGGAAACGATGCCAGAGATGCGCGTCAGCCCGCGCGAGCGGCTGGTGCTGACAGCCATCATCGATCTATATATTGCGACCGGCGAGCCGGTGGCGTCGCAGGCGGTTGCGCGCTATTTCGAGAACCGGGAGGGGTTAAGCTCGGCGACGGTGCGCAATGTGATGGCCGCGCTGGGCGATGCGGGGTTGCTTGAGCAGCCGCATACTTCTGCTGGCCGGGTGCCGACGGCGGCTGCTTTTCGCTATTACGTGGAGCAGCTTACGCAGAGCGGGCGCATGGCGGCCGGAAGGTCGCCGGAAACATCGCACCTGAGCGAAGCGCGCCGCGGGCAGATCGAGGACAGCTTTACGGGCGTGGCATCGAGAAGCGAGTACCTGGAGCGGACCTCGCATGTGCTGGCGCTGATCTCAAGCGGGCTGGGCGTGGCGCTGGCCAGCACGACCGCCGGACAGGTGCTGGAACACATCCATTTTTCCCGGCTGGCGACAGGCAAAGTGCTGGCTGTTCTGGTTACGCAATCGGGTGCGGTGCAGGACCGCGCGCTGACGGTCGATCGCGACATGACGCACCAGGAGCTGGAGGCTGCGGCGCGGTACCTGAACGAGAACTTCCGCGGCTGGCCGATCGAGCGGATCCGCAGCGAAGTGGCGCGGCGCATCGAGGCAGATCGCGAAGCGTACCGGCAGCTGCTGGCCTCGATCGAGGAGTTGTGCAGCAAAGGAGCGCTGGCGAGCGGCGAAACCACGCCCGCGATCTTTGTGGACGGAATTGCGAATCTGATCTCGGTGGAGCAGGATCGCGAACGGCTGCGGCAGATGATGCTGGCGCTTGAGACCAAGGAGCGCCTGGTGGAGCTGCTGAGCGCCTACGTGGACGGCCGGCAGCAGGAGGTGCGCGTGGTGGTAGGGCTGGACGAGGCCTCGCCGGCGATGCAGGACATGGTGCTGATCGGCGCGCCGGCGCGCGCCGGCGGCGAGAACCTGGGAACGGTCGCCCTCATTGCCCCGACGCGCATCCAATACCAGGAGATGATCCAGGCGGTCAGCTATATTGCGCGTCTTTCCGAACGCATTCTTTCCGAACGGGTTCTGGACACGTAGCGGCAGTGGCAACTGCCTTTCCGCAGCGCGCCGGCGCGGTTTACCACAATCAATTCGAAAGCAGGCGCACAGTGCCTTGGAGAAGACGCAGGATTATGCCGAAGCAGGAGACAGGATCGACGGTGATAGAGAAGGAACAGGCCGACCGGCAGCAGACTGGTCAGGACGCAGGCCGGGAGGACCATGCGCAAGCAGCGGAGCGGGGCCTGGACCCGTCCGCAGAACTGCCGCCGCCTGAAAACGATTCGATTCAGGAACCGGACAGCGCGGAAGCAGCAGCCCGCGACGCCGCGCCAGAGGCGGCTGCGGCCGAACGAGCGGAGATCGAGAAGCTCAAGGCCGAACGCGATCAGTTGCTCGACCGGCTGGCCCGCCTGCAGGCGGAGTTTGACAATGCGCGCAAGCGCGCCGAGCGGGAGAAGGCGGATTTTCGCGATTTCGCCACCGGCAATGTGATCGAACAGTTTCTTCCCGTGGTGGACAACTTTGAGCTGGCGCTCAAAGCGACGGGCTCAGCCGAGCAGTTGCGCTCGGGCGTGGAGCTGATCGTCAAGCAGATGGAGGAGATCCTGAACAAGATGCAGGTTTCTCCCGTGCCGGCCGTGGGTCAGGAGTTCGATCCGCGGGTGCACGAGGCGCTGGGCACGGTGGAGCGGAGCGATGTTCCCGATCACTTTGTGGCCGAGGAGGTGCGGCGGGGATACAAGCTGCGCGACCGGCTGCTGCGGCCGGCGCTGGTGCGCGTGGCGCATAATCCCAGGCAGGTAAGCGAGTAAAAGCAGCGCCGGGGCAGGGATTTGGAATCAGCGGCTGGAAGAGGCTGCGTGAGGTTTTGAAAGAGCGCGGCCTGAGCCGTGCCGAAACAGGCCGATAAACAGCGGGTTTCGGCGCCGCAGGGAAGCGTTTCAGGCGCCTGCGGTTATGGATGCAGCCAGGCCGAAGGAATCCTCGGGGATTCAATAGTGTCTAATACTACAGTGAGCAAAGCAGATTACTACGAGGTGCTCGGCGTATCGCGCGACTGCACCGAGCAGGAGTTGAAGAGCGCGTATCGCAGGCAGGCGCTCAAGTATCATCCTGACCGGAATCCGGGCGACAGGGCGGCCGAGGAGAAGTTCAAGCAGGCCAGCGAGGCCTACCAGGTCCTGAGCGACGCAGAGAAGCGCGCCGCCTACGACCGCTATGGCCACGCGGGGCTGAGCGGCGGCGGCTTTGCAGGCAGCCCGTTTGCAGGCGGCGTGGACATTGGAGACATCTTCGGCGATCTGTTCGGCGAGATGTTCTCGATGGGCGGCCGGGGCCGGCCTTCGCGGCAGCAGCGCGGCGACGATCTGCGCGTCGACCTGACGATCGATTTCGAGGATGCGATCTTTGGCGCCGAGACCGAGGTGAAGCTGCGGCGGCTGGAGGTATGCGCGAGCTGCGGCGGATCGGGAAGCGCATCGGGCCGCGGGCCGAGCATCTGCAGCCAGTGCGGCGGCCGCGGGCAGATTCGCTATCAGCAGGGATTTTTCTCCGTGGCGCGGACCTGCGCGGCTTGCAGCGGCACCGGCCAGGTGGTGGGCGACCCCTGCGGCGCATGCCGCGGCGAGGGTCGCGCGGCTGCCGAAGTGAAGCTGAAGGTGAAGGTTCCGCCGGGGGTCGAAGAGGGAACGCGAATCCGTTACAGCGGCGAGGGCGACGCAGGGCGCGCGGGCGGACCGCAGGGCGACCTTTACGTGGTGCTGTCGATCCGGCGGCACGAATTCTTTGAGCGCCAGGGCTACGACCTGCACTGCGCGGTGCCGATCAGCTTTCCTCAGGCCGCGCTGGGCGGCGAGTTTGAAATCGCGGGCATCGACGGGCCGGTGACCGTCAAGGTTCCCGAGGGCACGCAGAGCGGACACGAGCTGCGCATCCGCGGGCGCGGCGTGCCGCACCTGAACGAAAAGGGCCGGGGCGACCTGGTGGTGAAGGTCGTGGTGCAGATTCCGCGCAAGCTGAGCCGCGCGCAGCGCGAGCTGATCGCCAAGCTGGCCGAATCCATGACGGTGGAGAACAAACCCGCCTCGCCGGGGCTGATCGAGCGGATGAAGGATTTATTCAGCTAGCTTGTCTCAAGCGCAACCTCGCGCATGCGCCGGTTTCTCCGCGCTGTGCCGGGCGGCGGCGCGGCGCGATCGCCGGCTTTTTTTCACGCGGGATCACGAGCCGCGCGCCGGGATTTCGCCGTTCGCGCCAGTCGGCAACGGACTGCAATCTGGCCGCAATTGGGCGCTCATCGCCAAAAGCTCCGTCCTGCTTCAGCGCCGTGCGCCGCTGATCGATTTACAATGGAATCGAGCTGCTTTGCCGCCCTTTGTCACAAGGGAGATGAAGAGTCTTTGACTGCTGCGTGAAGCGGCGCGGAGAGCGTGTGCATGTTTCCTGATCTGAGCTTTACCGAGCCGCTGTCGGGCCGACGGGCGAAAATTGTAGCTACGCTGGGACCGGCTTCAAGCTCCGAACCGGTGTTTCGCGATCTGGTGCGCGCCGGCGTGGACGTGGTGCGGCTGAATTTTTCCCATGGCACATACGAAGAGAAGCAGGAGCTGATCCGGATGGTGCGGCGCGTAAGCCGCGCGGAGCGCAGGTCGCTGTGCATCCTGGCCGACCTGCAGGGACCGAAGATCCGCACCTCCAAGCTGAAGGACCGGCAGCCGGTGCTGCTCAGGGCCGGCCAGAGGCTGACCATTACGCCGCGCGAGGTTCCGGGAACGGCGTCGATCGTCAGCACCACCTTCAAGACGCTGGCCGAGAACGTGGAGCAGGGTTCGAGGATTCTTCTTTCCGACGGATTGATCGAGCTGCGCGTCGAGGAAGTGGTCGGGGCCGATGTGGTCTGCGAGATTGTGAACGGAGGGATGCTGGGCGAAAACAAGGGCATTAACCTGCCGGGGATTCTGGTGCGCGTGCCGTCGCTGACCGAAAAGGATACGGCCGATCTCGAATTCGCGCTCAAGAACGGCGTGGACGCGATTGCGGTTTCGTTTGTGCGCACGGCCGAGGATGTGCGGCTGGTGCGCAACCGCGTGGCGGCCTTCGGCAGCGACACCTGGATCATCGCCAAGCTGGAGAAGCCACAGGCAGTCGAGCATCTCGATGCGATTCTCGAGGCCTCGGACGGCATTATGGTGGCGCGCGGCGACCTGGGCGTCGAGGTCCCGCCGGAGAAGGTGCCGGCGATACAGAAGCTGATGATCCGCCGCGCGGCCGAATACTCGAAGCCGGTGATTACGGCGACGCAGATGCTTGAGTCGATGGTGGAAAATCCACGGCCCACGCGCGCCGAGGTCTCCGACGTGGCCAATGCGGTGTTCGATGGAACCGATGCGGTCATGCTCTCGGGCGAATCGGCGATGGGTAAGTACCCGGTCGAATCGGTTGCCATGATGGCGCGGATCATCTGCGAGGCCGAGCAGCATATGCGCACCGAGGAGCGCGCCGAGCCGATGCAGCGGCGCACGCGGCTGTCGATCGCCGAGACGATCTGCGAGGCGACGGCGCATGCGGCCGACGATCTGGAGCTGCGCGGGATCGCGGTGTTTACCGAATCGGGATTCACGGCGCGCCAGCTCTCGAAGTATCATCCCTCGGTCCCTGTGTACGCGCTCAGCCCGATTGAGGTGACCATCAACCGGCTTAACCTGCTGTGGGGCACTACGCCGATACGCTGCGCCAAGGCGAACACGACCGAGGCGCTGGTGGACACTGCCGAGACGATGCTCGGGAAGGGCGGCTACGTGCGCCCGCACGACGTGATCGCAATTGTGGCGGGGACGCGGACAAAGTCCGGATCGACGAATTTCCTGCGGCTGCACGTCATGGGCCAGGACGGCAGCGAGCCTGCGCGTTCCGCTTCCGCGCGTGAATCGAGCGCGGTGCGGGCTGCGGTTTCGCTGCGGCGCCGGCGTCCGGTGCGGAAGGCGCAGAAGGTACCTTCCCGGCAGCGCTGAGCGGTGAACAAAAAGACGGCGGAATCACGCTAACGTGCGGCTGCCGCCATGCGCTCCCGAAGCCAGTTGAGGCCTTGCGAAGTTCCGTCTTTTGGAATGTACTCGAGGCCGATCCAGCCATCGTAGCCTGTCGCGTCAATCACGTCGAAGATGTAGGCGTAGTTGACTTCGCCGGTATCGGGTTCGTGGCGATCCGGAACCCCGGCAATTTGCATGTGGCCCACGCGGCTCGGCTGTTCCTCCAGATACTTGCGAATGGTTGCGGTCAGGTCGCCCTCTTCCACCTGGCAATGGAACAGGTCGAGCATCACCTTGACGTTCGGCCTGCGCAATTCGGCGACGATCGCATGGCCTTCTTCCTGCCGGTTGATGAAGAAGCCGGGAATATTGCGCTGCGCAATCGGCTCAATGAGCACATCGATGCCCGCCGGCCGGGCTTTGTCGGCGGCCCAGGCCAGATTTTCGAGAAATGTGGCGCGAAAGCGGGCGCGATCGCCGTTGGCAGGCATCAGGCCGGCCATAGCGTGAATGCGCGGGCAGTTCAGCGCATGCGCGTAGGCGAGCGCGCGCTCGAAGCCGTCGCGGAACTCCTTTTCGCGGCCTGGAATTGCGGTAATGCCGCGCTCGCCTGCGTTCCAGTCGCCGGGAGGCGCGTTGAACAATACCTGGCGCAGGCCGTGCCGGTCCAGAAGGCCGCGCAGCTTCTCTGCAGGATAGTCGTAGGGGAACAGGTACTCGACAGCGGTGAAGCCGTCCTGCGCGGCGGCGGCAAAGCGGTCGGGAAAATCGTGCTCGCGGTACATCATCGAGAGATTGGCGGCAAAGCGTGGCATGGCGATGGTTCCCGGTGCGGGTCTGGAACCCGCGCGACGGCCGGCGGACCGGCGGTGCATTATTTTCTGGCGCGCGTCGAGCCGGTCGAACAGCCCCGTCAGATCAGCTCGCTGCGGCCCGTGAGGCTCAGCTCCTTGACGATCTTGCCCACGTCCTGGGAGTGGTCGCGGCGCGCAATCAGCAGCGCGTCCTCTGTATCGACGACGACGAGATTCTCGACGCCAACCAGCGCAACGAATTTCTTGGGGCTGAAGATGTAGTTGTCGCTGGCTTCGATGGCCAGATGGCCGCCCGTATCCGCCACGTTGCCTTCGGCGTCGCCGCGCAGGCGCGTTTCGAGCTGGTACTCGTAGAGCGAGGCCCAGGAGCCAAGATCGTTCCAGCTGAACTCGGCCGGCAGGCAGTAGAGATGCGAAAGATGTTCGCCCTTGGCCGAGCGCGGCTCGAGCACCGCGTAATCCACCGAGATGTTCTCGCACTTGGGATAAAGCTCGCGGAAGACTTCGTCGAAGCGCGGCGTCCCATAGACTGCGGCGATGGATTCGAGCAGAGGCGCCGTCTCCGGCAGGTGTTCGCGCACGGCGTTGGCCAGTGTGCGAGCCGACCAGAGGAACATTCCCGAGTTCCAGTAGTAATTGCCGGCCGCCACAAACTCCTCGGCGCGGTTCTGGTTGGGTTTTTCGATGAAGCGGCGGACGTGAAGGGCCGAATCGTCCTTGGCCAGATCGCCGGTCTCGATGTAGCCGTAGCCGGTTTCGGCGCGCAGCGGTTCGATGCCGAGCACGATGATGTTGTCGCCTCTGGCGGCCAGCGAGATTCCTTTCTGCAGCGCTTTTAAGAAGCGCGGCTCGTCGGCGATCACGTGGTCCGAGGGGAAGACGCCCAGCACCGCTTCGGGATTCTGCTTTTCGATCAGGAAGGCGGCCAGTCCGCATGCCGGCGCGGTGTTGCGCGAGACCGGTTCCTGCACGAGCTGCGGCGCGGGCAGTCCGGGCAGCTGGTCGGCGATCTCCTGGGCCAGATACTGATTGGTGACGATCCAGGTCTTCTCCAGCGCGGCCAGCGGCTTGAGCCGCTCGACCGTCTGCTGGATCATGGAGCGCTCCCCGTCGAGCGCAAGGACCTGTTTGGCGCGGGCGCGGCGGGAACGGGGCCAGAACCGGGTACCGCTGCCGCCGGCCAGAATCACGGGACGAAAATCGATAGTCTTCGACATTGGAAAAATATCCTATCCGAACGGGACAAGGTTTGCACAGGGAGACTAAGGGTTGTCTAAAGGCATCCCCTTCCGGGTCTTAGACATTGGTACGCACAGTCTTGTTAGACGCCGGAAAGGGCGGAAACACCGCCGCGCAGCGGGGATAGATTTTCTGAAAATTTAAAAGCGGCCGGCGAAACGCCGCCGCTGGATTTTTGTGGCGATTGCCGGGAGCGGACTGGCGGCGCGCTTCCGGCAATCGCCGCGTTACACAATGGTTATCGCAGGCCGGTGAGGAATTCGCCCATCCGGCGGGTTCCCTCGTCGATGCTCTGCTTGGTGACCGGGTACGACAGGCGGATGTGCTCTGCGGTTCCGAAGGCTTCGCCTGGAACCGTGACCACGTGCGCCTCGTGCAGCATGCGCGTGGCCAGCTCTGTTGCCGTGCGGATGCCGCCCTTGCCGATGTAGGCGGAGACATTTGGGTACACGTAGAATGCGCCTTCAGGCGTGGTGCAGGTGACGCCGGGAATCGCTCTGAGCTTCGTCAGCATGTAATCGCGCAGCTCGATGAACTCGGCGCGGAATTCCGCCACGCAGTCCTGCGGACCGGCAAGCGCGGCAATCGCCGCCTTCTGCACGATGCTGGTGGCGTTCGAGGTCGACTGCGACTGCAGCTTGCTGAGGTTGGCGATCACTGGCTTTGAGGCCAGTGCATAGCCCGCGCGCCAGCCGGTCATCGCGTAGGTCTTCGAAAGCGATCCGAGGATGACAAGGTGCTCCTTGGCCCATGTGTATGAGCCGCCGGAGACGCACTTGCCGGCATAGTTCAGGTAGACGTAGCACTCGTCCAGAAGCAGGAAGATGCCACGCTCGTGCGCCAGCCGGATAATGCGCTCGAGATCTTCGGCCGAGACCACCGAGCCGGCCGGGTTCGAGGGCGAGTTCAGGATGATGGCCTTGGTCCGCGGCGTAATCGCCCGCTCCATAGCGTCGGCGGTGATGCGGAAGTTCTCTGCCTCGCTGGTTTCGAGAAACACAACCTTGCCGCCCGCGTACTGGATGATGTCCTTGAAGCTCACCCAATAGGGAACGGGCAGGATCACCTCGTCGCCGTGATCGACCAGCACCTCGATGGCATTGAAGAGCGCGTGCTTGCCGCCGACGGTGAAGACCGCTTCATCGACCGCGTAGTCGGAACCGAAGTCGCAGGCGTGGCGATCGACGATGGCCTTGCGCACGTCGGGAATGCCGGGCACCACGGTGTAACGGGTGAAATTGGCTTCGATGGCCGCTATGGCCGCGTCCTTGATGTGGCGCGGGGTGGAGAAATGCGGCTCGCCGGCGCCGAAATCAACCAGGTTGGCGCCCTGGGCGCGCAGCCTGGCGGCCTCGGCGGCTACGGCCATGGTGGCGGAGACTTCGATGCGGCCGATGCGTTCGGCAAAGACATTTGCAGGAGCGGAAACGGTCATATCACTTCTATCTTCGCAGATTCGCGCCGGATGACCAAATGCCGCCGGTCCGGCGCTATGCGCCGTTCTGGATGCGCTCGCGCAGGCGCTTGAGCACGTTCGCAGGCACCAGTCCGGTTACGTCGCCGCCAAAACTGAAGACTTCCTTGACCATCCGCGAGCTGACGAACGAATATCGTCCGGCCGGCTGCAGAAATACCGTTTCAATCTCGGGGGCCAGACGCCGGTTCATCAGCGCCATCTGGAACTCGTGCTCGTAGTCGGAGATGGCGCGGATGCCGCGCAGCACTGCCGAAACCCCCTGCTCGCGGGCGAAATCCACCATGAGACCGTTGAAGGTCGCCACCGTTACGTTTTTGAGCGCCCCCGTCGCCTCCTGAAGCATCTCGACCCGCTCGCTGACGGTAAACAGCGGGTTCTTGACCGGATTGACAAGGATGCCGACCGTAAGCTGGTCGAAAAGCCGGGAGCCGCGCTGAATCAGGTCCACGTGGCCGTTGGTCGGTGGATCGAAGGTGCCGGGATAAAGGGCCTTGACAGGCATCTCATTGCTCTTTCGGCATTTTACCAGCGGCGTGAGCCGGGCCTGGGGCCTGCCATAAGGTGGTAGAGCCATCTCTGGCGGATTGCTGTTACACTGCTGGCCGAGTTCATTGCAGTAGCCGGAACCCTGTTCCGTTTCCGAATCGCCTGTATCGCTTTCGCGCAGATGGCCAGCATCGTGCGTGGTTGAAATCCCCGGAGGTTGCCTCATGAAGGTGCGGGTGCGCCAGCCGAGAGAGCCGCAGCGCGGCTGCCGGCAAGGGCTTGCGCGTCTGTTTGCGTTGGCATCTTGCCTCTGCGCCGCAATGGCGCTGGCAGGTTGTGGGGCCAGCTTTATCTATACGCCCTCGCCGGCGGTTGCCTCCAGCACCGTTTCTCCGGTCAACGGCTCGCCCATCGAGCACGTTGTCGTCATCATGCAGGAGAACCGGAGCTTCGATAATCTGTTCAACGGATTTCCCGGCGCCGATACCGTGCAGTCGGGCATGAACGGGTCCACGGAAATCCCGCTTAAGCCGGTCTCGCTGGGCGATTCGCGGGATCTGAACCACTCGCACATGGACTGGTGGAGGGACTGGGATT
>DATGLJ010000118.1:0-5233 GCA_035294185.1 Occallatibacter sp.
CCGGTTCACGCGCCGGATTGGTCGCAGGATTGGACCGCGCAGGATTGGGCATGGATCGGCAACTCCCGGATTTCAGTCATTTTAATGGAGCGAAGGCCAGGCTGTCTGCAGAAGGCGGCGCTTGCCGGAGCGATGCTGCGCCCCCGCTCTGTCGACGCGTATGGTGGATTTCGGATCTGGCGCTAGCGGAGGAAGGCTTCCGAAAGGCCGCCGTCGACCGGAACAAGATGGCCGGTGGTACAGCGGGCCCGGGGGCTGGCGAGAAAGAGGATCGCCTCGGCGCAATCGGCCGGCATGATCTCCTTGCCGGTAATGGTGCGTTCGGCGTAGTAGGCCGAAAGACGGCTGCGCAGCTCCTCGTCGCTGAACGAGTCCTGAAACGGGATGTTGTATTTGAGCAGCGACATGCGCACGCGCTCGCGCGGGAACATGGCCGAGCCCTTGACGACGGTGGCCGGGCTGATGCCGTTGACGCGGATGTTGGGGCCGAGACCGATGGCCAGCTCGCGGATGAGGTGCGAAAGCGCGGCTTTGCTCACGTCGTAGGCTTCGCTGCCGCTCTTGGGCACGATGGCGTTGGCCGAGCTGGTGAAGACGATATTGCCGTGCAGGCCCTGGTCGCGAAAGGTCTTTGCGACCTCGGTGGCCAGCAGAAAATTCGCCGTCACGTTCAGGTCGAGCGTGGTGGCCCAGACGGAATCGGGCAGCTCGCCCTCCGGGTTCGCAGGATAAACGGCGGCGGTGTTCACCAGGATGTCGATGCCGCCGAAGGCGGCGATGGCCGCGTCGAGAGCTTTGCTGATCGATTCGCGGTTGCGGATATCGACGCCGACGCTGGCGTTGAACTCGGCCGAGCCGAGCGACGCCAGCTCTGCGGCGACGCGGGCCGAGCCCTCGGCATCGCGATCGGCGACGACCACATGCGCGCCGCGCGCCGCAGCCAGCCGGGCGACCTCGCGGCCGATGCCGCTGGCGCCGCCGAAGACGATGGCCACGCGGCGGCTCAGCTCTTTTTCGGGAGGCTGGCGGCGGATTTTGGCCTCTTCGAGCGCCCAGTACTCGATGCGGAAAGCCTCCCGTGCCGGCAGGGCGACGTAGTTTGAGAAGACTTTGAAGCTGTTGGGGTCGAGTCCGGGCCGGCACTGGGGAACCGGTCCCTTGACTTCGCCTTCGCCGAGAAGGGATGCGCCTTCCATCACGTGGATGGCGTTGGTGTAGAACTCGCCGGTAATCCGGGCCTCGGTTTTGTTTTTGCCGAAGCTGAACATGCCCAGGCCGGGAATCAGCACGACCGAGGGGTTGGCGTCGCGAATGGCGGGCGAGTCGGGCGTGGCGAAGGTGCGGTAGTAAGTGCGGTACTGCTTGCGGTACTCGGTGAGCGAGAGCTCGATCTGCTGGCGCAGCGCCTGCAGGCCCTCTTCGGCCGCCCAGGGAACAAACAGCGGCCGAATCTTGGTGCGGATGAAATGGTCCGGGCAGCTTGTGCCCATGAAGGCCAGCTCGCGCGCGTGCAGCGAGTTGACGAACTGAAGCACGTCGGGCGCATCGCTGAAGCTGGCGATGAAGCGGCGCTGCGAGCTTACGCGGCCGCGCAGAAAAGGCGCGATCCTGACCGCCAGCTCGCGGCGGTTGGGCCGCGCGGGAACGGCTTCGCCGCCGAAGCGGGAGGGGCCCTTGGCCCGGGCGTGGCGGTCGATGAACTGGCCAAGATGGTCGATGACGGTCAGGGTGTTCAGATAGCACTCGCGCTGCGTCCGGCCCCAGGTGAAGAGGCCGTGGCCGCCAAGGACGATCCCGTCGCAGCCGGGGTTCTGCTCGACGGCGCGGCGCATCATCAGCCCCAGCTCGAAGCCCGGCCGCTGCCAGGGAACCCACACCAGCGAGTGGCCGAACTCGCGGTTGAACTCTTCCATTTTGGCCTTGCCGTTGGCCGAGGCAGCCAGGGCGATGGCCCAGTCCGGGTGCAGATGATCGATATGAGGAAAGGGGAGATAGCCGTGCAGAGGGGTATCGATGGAGGCGGCGACGGTGTTGCCGCCGAAGGCGCAGAGCGGATAGAGCGCCACCATCTCGTCCTCGAACTCCTCTCCCCGGTAGCGCCGTTCGAGAGCCAGCAGTTTCTGCTCATAAAGCGTGGCAAATCCTGCCCGCGTAATGCTGCCGAGGTCGCCGCCCGATCCCTTAACCCACAGCACTTCGACAGGCTCGCCGGTGAGCGGGTCGGTCTCCATGATTTTGGAGCTGGTGTTGCCGCCGGCGAAATTCGTCAGGCGGAGGTCGCTGCCGAGCAGGTTCGAGCGATAGCGCAACAGCTCCGGTTCATCGAGCCCGGCGGCGACGCTGGCATCCCAGCGATCCTCGAGAAATTTGAGAGCGGCGGAAGCAGAGGTTGCCATGGTGGTCATATCGTGGCGTCTTCGGCGGGAAGACTCACCCAACATCATACAACCGGGTGCGGGAAAGCCTTCTCTGCGGCCGCAGCCTGTTTTGCCCGCCGAAGCTGCTCCATGGAAAGAACCAATGGAGCGTTGCAAAGGCGTCACCCTTCCCTGGGGTGTTTCCGTCTAAGATTGTGAGCAGTCCTCGCCTTTTCCCCAGCGCCGGTTGAGAGTCTTCACCCGGAACTGTTACTTTTACCTTCTCGTTTTTCGCTGTGTCGGCGGTGCGGAGCAAAGATAGTCCGTGCGTATCGGTAATGGACAACGGAAGCATGCCTCTCCGGGCCGGGTTTGCGGCGGAGGCCGGAGCGGCCGATGAACCAGGCAGCCGGGCGGCGTATCTTGCCGCGCTGCGGCGATTGAGTGTTTTGAGAACGGCAACTTTTCCGCCTGCGGCGGGTTTTGCCTCTCAGGAAGGTCCGGGAACTTCATGAAAAATTTGCGCGCGTTTCCCTTGTGGGCTTTGGCCGGCGCTCTGTCATGTTCTGTCGCAACGGCGCAACTGGCCGCGCCTGCGGCACGTATCGTCTCGCGCATTGACGAAAGTAACCTGGTGACGCTCAGGGGCAACGTCAACCCGCACGCGAACGCCAAGAATGATCGGGGCCCGGTGAGCGCCGGTTTCGTCCTGCCCGACCTGACTCTGGTGCTCAGCCGCAGCGCCGAGCAGCAGGCCGCCTTCGACGCGTTTGTCGCCAGCCAGTACGACCAGAGCTCGCCGAACTTCCACAACTGGCTGACGCCCCAGCAGATCGGCGAAGAGTTCGGCCCGGCGCAGGCCGATATCGACGCCATTACCGGCTGGCTGACGAGCCATGGGTTCACGGTGAACAGAGTCTCGCCGGACCGGCTGACGATCCATTTTGCGGGCACAGCGGGCCAGGTAGAGAGCGCGTTTCATACCGCGATTCACCGGCTGGATGTAAACGGTGTGGCCCACTACGCCAACATGACCGACCCGCAGATTCCGGCCGCGCTTGCTCCGGTGGTGGTGGGCGTAAAGGCGCTGCATAACTTCCTCCCACACCCGCTGCACCGGCTGGGTAGCTCGGTGCGGTTCGACACGCAGACAGGGAGGTGGCAACGGATTACGAACACTGCGCTCAGCTCCGAGCTGGTCCACTCGCCGTCGCTTCCGGCTTCGCTCGGCGCAGGGGCTCATCTGTCGTCCGGCGCGCATCCGATGTTTGGCGTCAACGGCGAGGCGGGCACCCAGAACGCCTACCTGGAGGAGGACGTTTCGCCCTACGATTTCGCCACGATTTACAACCTACCTTCGGGCTGGCCGAACAGCAATAACGGCAGCGGGCAGACGATTGCGATTGCCGGAACGAGCCTCATTAACGTCGGCAAGAACGGCGGCGCCAACGATGTGGCTACTTTCCGCAGCGCCTTCGGGCTGCCGGCCGGATCGACGCCGAATGAAATCGACGCCGGCTCCTACTTCAAGACCGGGACGACGGCCAGCATCTGCACCAGCACAAGCTCGAGTGCGGCCTGCGGCATCAGCGACCTCGAAGAGAACTCGCTCGACGTGGAGTGGTCGGGCGCTGTGGCTCCCGGCGCGCAGATCGATCTGGTGGTCACAGGGCAATCGTCTTCCTGCAATACCTCCACCGGTTCGGGCTGCATCGATACGGTTTACGACTCGGCAGCGTATGTGGTCGATAACATGACGGCGAAGATTCTGAGCGTGAGCTACGGCGAGTGCGAGCTGTATGAAGGCACTGCCGGCAACGTCGCCTACTATGACCTCTGGCAGCAGGCGGCGGCCGAAGGCATCTCGGTTTTTGTAGCCACGGGCGATTCGGGCTCACCGGCCTGCGACGACGGTCTGGATTCTCAGTACGGCAACCCCTACGTCGCGCAGTACGGGCTCTCAGTGAACGGTCTCGCCTCTACGCCCTTCAATACCGCCGTGGGCGGCACCGATTTCAGCTGGTGCCAGCCCTACTACACCGTCAGCGGGAACAACATTAATTTCGCAGGCTGCGCCACGTCGAGTACAACCCAGGGCAGCCCGGCTTACTGGAACACCTCGAACAACTCCACAACCGGAGCGAGCGCTGCGGGTTACGTCCCGGAGATTCCCTGGAACGATACCTGCGAAAATCCTATTCAGGCCAGGTATGTCGAAACCCTTCTCTCGACTACCGGGGCAGACAGCTATTTCGGCATTAACCCGACCACGCCGGAAGAGATCTGCACCACAATTTATGAGGGCTGGAGCGCAATCAACGGTTTCTTTGAGAACGCATACGGCGTGCAGGTCGATCTTTCCGGCTTTGTGGATACGGTGGGCGGCGGCGGCGGAGCCAGCGGTTGCGTGGCCAGCACCTCGACCTCGACAACCTCTACCTGTACGGCCGGCGCCACCAGCACAGGCGCGACGACCAACCCGGACACCGGAGCCGCGCAGGCCTCTCTCCCGCTGGTCAACGACGGCTGGCCTAAGCCATGGTGGCAAATCGGCATTCCCGGCGTTCCATCAGATGGGGTGCGCGATATTCCGGACGTGAGCCTGTTTTCCGGGGACGGATCTCTCTACAGCGCCACGCTGATCTGCGTTTCCAATCTGGGATCGTGCACTTATCCGGCCAGCACATCGAGCCAGTCTCAGGACAATGCACTCATTGCCCAGGAGGTTGGCGGGACATCGGTGGCGACGCCCGAGATGGCCGGTGTGATGGCCCTGATCAACCAGAAGACGGGCTCGGCTCAGGGCCTTGCCGCTCCCGGGCTGTATAAGCTGGCCGCCGCGCAGAACTACTCCAACTGCAGCGCCGAAAAGGTGA
>DATGLJ010000119.1:0-2296 GCA_035294185.1 Occallatibacter sp.
GCAGATGAACCAGACCGCCGCCGATGAAGGGCACGCGGCTGAGAATGGAAGCGCCGATGCCGAGGCCCCAATAGGCGTCCTGGTCGAAGCGCATCACCTGGCCGGTAAAGGCCATGCCCAGGGTCATCAGCAGCAGAAAAACGCCGACGATCCAGGTGAGCTCGCGCGGAAACTTGTATGCCCCGAACAGGAACACCTGCGCCATGTGAATGAGCACGATGGCGACCATGAAGTTCGATCCCCAGCCGTGCAGCGCGCGCAGATACCAGCCGAGCGGAATCTGGTGGTTGAGCACATTCAGGCTGTTCCAGGCCTCGGCTCCCGAAGGAACGTAAACGAGCGCCAGCAGGATGCCGGTGACGATCTGCAGCATGAGCAGCGTGAATGCGGCGCTGCCAAAGACGTACCACCAACTGGCGGTATTGCGCGGCACCTTGTGCAGCGCAGCCTCTTTGATCGGCCCTTCGACCTGCAGGCGGCGTTCGAACCAGGCGTAGATGCGCTGCGCCGTGTCTTTTACCCCCGGCATGGAGCTTTCCCTCCGCCGATATCGATATTGACGAGCTTTGCGGTGTTGGCGAGCGTGGGCATCTGGCCGGCGTCGATCTGCAGCTGGCCGGACTCGACCTTCCAGGGGTAGGTGAACAGGCCGCGCTCGGGTGGCCCGGATGCGCGCGAGCCGTCGGCGTAGTATACGCCGCCGTGGCACGGGCACATGAACAGTTGCGACTGCGGGAACCAGCGGACCGGGCAGCCGAGGTGCGCGCAGTTGATCGCGAATACGCGGAACGAATTGTCCGCCTCGCGGCGTACATAGCAGGCCACGTTGTCGGTCTCGCCGTCCCATGGACGCCTGAACGGATTTTTGAATACGGCCAGGCGAGTTTCGCCGGTGGGGAACGAATCGGCCGAGCCGAGCGATACCCACGACTTATAGCTGTCGTCGCTGCGCCACGAGCCGAAGATGTAGCGCACGATGGGAATGGCAAGCGCCAGGCCGACAATGCCGTTGAGCGCGATGCCGGCTTTGAGCAGCAGCCAGCGACGCGAAATAACGCGCGGATCGTCATTATCGCCGGCTTGCCGCGAGAGATCGTCGATCGGCCGGATGCCGGCCGGCGCGGAGATCGTCTGCCGGTTCGAGGAAATTTCGCTTTCGTTCAACTCACTACCTCCCGGCCGGTGCGGCCGTCGGATTGGAGCCTGCTTCGGCCGAGTCTCCAGGCTGGGCCGGAGCAGGGCTCCGCAAACTCGCAAGATAGGCGACTATATCGTCAACGTCCTGAGCAGACAGCGGCGCAGCGGCTTTGCCGTCCGCCGCATCATGACGCCAGTCGGGATGGCCGATCGCCGGGTTGCCGGCGATGATGATGCTGCGCAGGGCCTGATCGCTGGTCAGCGCAAGATAGACGGGATCGGTGATCTGGCCGCGCTCCCGCCTGTGGCAGACTGCGCAGCGCTGCCCATAAGTCTGCGCGCCGCGGTGCGGGTCGCCGGCTTTGTCCTGTGCATACGGCGGAGGCTCCAGTCCGGCGAAAACGCCGGGCCGCGACCACCGCTTGCGCATTCCGGCGATGATCGCGTCAATCTGCGCATCGGTGAGCGTGCCGCCTCGGGATTGCGCAAAGGCGGGCATCTGCGTGCCCGGCATGCCTGCCGAGATCCACCTGCGCAGGCTGGCATCATCGACGAGCGCCTGGTATTGGGGATTTGCCAGATTCATCGCCGCGCCGCCGCTGCCGTCGCTGCCGTGGCAGGCGGCGCAGTTCTGGCTGTAGAGCACGGCAAAATCGAGCACTTCATCCGGGCGTGCTGGAACAGCCGGAGGGACGGCATTGCGAATGCCGCATCCGACAAGGAACATTCCGAGCGCAGCGGCCGAGAGGGCGAATCCGTTCCGCATCAGCGCTTCTCCTTGCCGCGCGGAGGACCTGCCTCCGGCCGCGAGAACATCAGGCCGGGCGCTTCAATGCCGAGCCGGGCCGCAAACGGCAGCGATTGCCCGGTACGGATGCGCTCCTGGCGCACAACGACTAAACCGGCAACGATGCCGAAGGTGACCTGCGAAATAAGGAACCATCCCCAGGCGATGTGATCGGCCAGCGCGGGATTGATGATGCCCATAAAGGAGTGAAGCAGGCCGGTCCAGAGAAGCGGGGCGAGAATTCCGCCAAGAATGACGGGGTGGCGCGGCAGCATAGGCAGCATGGCGCCGTAGAGCAGGCCGACGAGCAGGCACGCGCAGGCGTGAATGACCGTGGCTACCAGCAAACCCTGCCAGTGAAATGCGGCGATG
>DATGLJ010000120.1:0-9637 GCA_035294185.1 Occallatibacter sp.
GCTCTGGAGCGCGGCATTCCCTGCAACAGCGTCGACGACATCCCGAACTGCGACTTCTACTTCGGCTCGATCGTCAGCCGGGGCGACCTGCAGATCGCCATTTCGACGGCAGGGGAAAGCCCGGCGCTGGCCCAGAGGCTGCGCAGGGAGATCGACGAGCAGCTGCCGGCCGATCTCGGTCCGTGGCTCAGGACCATCGGCGAGCTGCGCCGCGAGGTGCTGGCTGCGCATCCGCGCAGCGAAGAGCGCCGTTTGCTGCTGCATGAGCTGGCGCACCGGCAGGTGTGCGATTCGCCCCAATGCTCCACCAGACAACTGGCGCGAACCGGGCTGGAAAGAGCAGCGAAGAAGAATGGTTGCGCGGAGGCCGGCCACGTGTATCTGGTCGGCGCCGGGCCGGGCAATCCGGATCTGCTCACGGTGAAGGCCGTGCGGCTGATCGAATCGGCCGACGTCATCCTGCACGACGATCTTGTCCCGCAGCCGATTCTCGATCTCGCCGCGCCCGAGGCCCAGGTCGTCAACGTGGGCAAGCGCTGCGGCGCGAAGAGCATTACGCAGGAAGAGATCAATGCGCTGATGGCGGCGCACGCGCGCGACGGCCGCAGCGTGGTGCGCCTCAAAAGCGGCGACCCGATGCTTTTTGGCCGCGCCGCCGAGGAGCTGGCGGCGTTGAATGCCGACTCCATTCCGCACGAAGTCGTTCCCGGCGTCTCGGCTGCTTTTGCCGCGGCTGCCTCGATCGGCTGCTCGCTTACCGATCGCAACTGGGCTTCGAACGTGATCTTCTCGACCGGCCATCACGCGAAGTCGCACAACAACTCGCCCGTGCCCGCGCTCGAGGACGCCACGCGCGTGGTCTACATGCCCGGCCGCGACCTTACGCTGCTGGCCGCCGAATGGATAGCCGAGGGGCTGCCCGAGGAGCTGCCCTGCGTGCTGGTTTCGCGCGCCGCGCAGCCCGACGAGCAGGTGACGCAGACTACTCTCGGCGCGCTGCATCGGGCGGAGCCGCCGGCCGCACCCAGCCTGCTGATCGCCGGCTGGGCGGCAGGAAAGGCCGCCAGTCCCAAGATGCGGCGGCGGGAAAGCATCTTCCTGCCGGGGTGAGGGGTTGCGCCCCGCCGGCCTGGGACCGCGGCGCGGGCTATAGGATCGGGCCCCTGAAAAATCCTGGCCGACGCCACTCGGGCAGCGCGCCCGGGTTTCCTCCGGTATGAACATCTGCCGATTCCCGCGCCCATTCCGAAAAGTCCTTCATTTCCGGTTCCAGTCCCGGTTTCCCGTCGTCCGGGCATCGGGAGCGAGCCGGCCGGGCATCCTGTCCACATCCGGCCCGGGCACTCGAATCTGCCTTTTTGGGACTGCTTGCGCGGTTTGCGGCCGTTTGTGGGAAAGCTCCGGCTGCACGGAGCGATTTGATTGGGTCCCTGCATGCGGGGCATGTATTCTGAAGGGACTCCGCTAACCGTCTACTGCTTTGAACGGCGTGAAAAGCAACTTTTATGGCTTTGCGTGGTTCTAAACCGGAGTCGCCACAGGACAGGGGAAGGAAGCCTGTTTGTTCGCGTCGCACGCCTCTCTTATGCCAGCGCGCCGTGCATAAGCAGGGTCGCTGGCCTGCCCGGAAAGGCTCAAGCCAATTGCCGCCACGCGGATGCATTGTTGTCAGGCCCACAGGCTGCTTCCGTGCTGCCGGGCGCAGCGCCGCCTGGCTGGCGCGCCCGGCGGCGATGGTTCTTGTCCCGCTGCTGTTTGCGCTGGCCGGCTGCGGAGGCGGCACTCTGGCCGGAGACCCGCAGGCCGGCGTGTTTTCCATTTCGCCGGGCGCGGCGACCATTGACACCAACTGCACCGGCTGCAACGACGGATCCTCGGAGCTGTTCAGCGCAAGCGGCGCCGGCGCGGGAGCCGTAAGCTGGTCGGTGAGCGGCGGCGACGCCGTAGCCGGGCCGGGCACGATCAGCGCGACGGGCGTCTACACTCCGCCCCCTTACCTGACGGCCGACAGCGCGCATGTGACGATAACCGCCGCGCTTGGCAGCGGAGCCAGGGCGACGGCCACGCTCGTGCTCACACCGGGCTTCCTGCAGCCGCTGACGCCGGAAAACGCGGCTATCGGACCGGGGGGCAGCCTGACTGTCACCGGCTATGTCGCCGAGGCCGGCGGAACGGATGGGATCGACTTTGCGCTTTCGAATTCGCCCTATGGATCAGGCGGCGGCCAGGGGTCGCTGAGCGCGCGCAGTTGCGTGCGCAAGGCCAACAGCGGCATCTTCACCTACTGCACGGTGACCTATACGGCGCCGGCGGCGATTTCGCGGACAGCCACAACCTATATCGTGGCGAGCATCGGCAGCTCTCCGTCCAAGGAATCGGCCATAGTTTTATTGAACGCGCAGAACGTGGAAAGCAATCCTGCGTTGCACCAGGTTGAATTAAACGCGCCCATCGATCTGGGCAGCTCCGGCGGCAATAACGAGGATTACGATACGCTGACGCGCAACGGGCAGACCTACGTGGCCGACTGCTGCGGGGGCACGCTGGGCGCGCTGGTGCGGGACGAGAGCGGCAACCAGTATCTGTTGAGCAACAACCATGTGCTGGCGCGCAGCGACCAGGCGCAGATCGGCGAAGCGATCGTGCAGCCGGGGCTGATCGACGACAACTGCACGCCATATGACCAGGCGGGCTCGGCAGTCACGCCGGTGGGCGTGCTTACCGGCTATGTCCCGATCAAATCGGCGGCCACGAACGTGGACGCGGCGATTGCGGCGGTCGATTCCGGAGCCGTGAACGCCAGCGGAAGCATTCTGGAGCTGGGCGCGCGTCAGTCCAACGGCACGCTGGGCGCGGCTCCGCCGGGCATTTCGACGAGCGGCGGCAGGGGTGAAAGCGCGACGCTGGGCATGACGGTGGCCAAGAGCGGCCGCACCACGGGGCTGACCTGCGCGAGCATCTCCGCGCTGGCGCTCGATGTCCAGGTGTCCTACTACGAGGATTGCGCGGAAACCAGGCCCTACTACACCAAGACCTACAAAGACCAGATCGCCATTACCGGCAACCAGTTCAGCGACGCCGGCGATTCGGGCTCGCTGGTGGTCGATACGGCCAATGCCGAGCCGGTGGGGCTGTTTTTTGCCGGCGGGGTGAGCGAAAACGGGCAGAGCGAGGGCGTGGCCAATCCGGCCGGCGAGGTGCTGAGCGAGCTGAGCGCGAATGTCGGCAACGGAGCTTCCTACACCTTTGTCGGCGGCGCCGACCACCAGGTAAGCTGCCTGAACTACGGCAGCGGCATGGACGCTATTGCGCAGGCGCGCGCGCTCAAGGGCGCGGAGATCGACCGCGTGGAGCAGGCGGTGATGCAGGCGCGCACGCTGGTGAACGCCCGCGCGGGAATTCTGGGCGTAGCGATGGGCAAAAGCAGCGATCATGCCGGCGAGGGCGCGGTCATTGTTTATGTCGATCCCAGCCAGCAGCCGAGCGTGCCTCAGACCATCGGCGGCCTGCGCACGGAGGTGATTCCGGCCTCGGCGCAGGCGGTGGCGATGGGAACGGCGCCCCGGTCGCTGGCGGAAGCCGGTACGATGCCTCCGCTGGCGGCGGCGGTGCTGCATCAGGCCATTGCCGTCAAGCAGCAGATTGCCGCAGGCCTGATGAAGCAGAATCCGGCGTTCTTCGGCGTGGGCGTGGGGCAGAGCCTGGACAATCCCAGAGAGGCCGCTCTGGTCATCTATGTGGACCGTTCCGAGGTGCCGGCGCAGCTGCCGCCAACCATCGGCGGCCTGCGCACGCGCTATGTCGTGATGGAGCGGCTGCACGTCACGCGGTCCTATCTTTCAACCGCGCCGACGCGCAGCCACTGCATGCCGCATCTGCTGGCTGCGCCATCCGACGGCTTCGGGCTGGTCAATTCGAAGAAGCTGCGCGGGCTGAGCCTCTACTGATCCTGCTTCAGGCAGCGTCTCAGATGGTGCGGCTCTGCGGCTTGAGCGTTGCGGCCAGGGCGGCTGCGATCTGCCGGCCGTGAAAACGGCCGTTTTCGATGAAGATCTCGTTGGTCCGCGAGCCGGCTACGATGACGCCGGCCAGATAGATGCCGGCAACGTTGCTCTCGAGCGTCTCTTTGTGACACACAGGCAGCCGGTCGGCGCCGGCGCAGGTTATTCCCAGCCGCTCCAGGAATTCGAAGTCGGGATGGTAGCCGGTGAGGGCGAAAACAAAATCGTTGCGCAGCGTGATACGGCCTGCGGGCGTTTCCACATGGATCGAATCGGGCTCGATCTTTGTCACGCGCGAGTTGAAATACGCCTTGATTTCGCCGTGCCTGATGCGGTTTTCGATATCGGGCTTGATCCAGTACTTTACGTGGCGGTGCATCTCCGGCCCGCGATGAATGAGGGTGACGCGCGCGCCGTGCCGCCACAGCTCAAGCGCCGCAATGGCCGCCGAGTTCTTGCCCCCGATCACGGCAATGTCCAGCCCGTGGTACGGGTGCGGGTCGTCGTAGTAATGGTGAACCTTTTCAAGCTCCTCGCCCGGAATGTTCATCATGTTGGGCAGGTCGTAGTAGCCGGTGGCGATGGCCAGCTTGCGCGCATGCAGTGCGCCGGCGCGGCCGAAGCGATCGACGGTATGCACGGTGAAGTCGCCGTCTGCGCCTTCGACCCGCTCGACCAGACGGTACTGGCGAACATCGAGCTTGTAATGCGCGGCGACCTGGCGGTAATACTCGAGCGCCTCGTTGCGCGTCGGCTTGGCGTTGGGCGAAGGGAAGGGAATGTCGCCGATCTCGAGCAGTTCCGAGGTGGTGAAGAAGGTCATGTGCGAAGGGTAGTGGAAGATCGAGTTGCAAATGCAGCCCTTGTCCACGAGCACAACGCGGAAACCCGCCTTCTGGGCCTCGATGGCGCAGGCCAGCCCGGTCGGTCCTGCGCCAATCACCAGCAGGTCGAAAGTCTGTCCGGCGATTTGTTGCCGGTCATGCTGCGCAGCAACTGCGTCCCTTGTCTCGCTCATGCTATTAGCTTATGGCAATGGCCATGCCGTAAGCCCGGCGCCGGCGCGCGAGCCTTCCGGCCGCTTTCTTCAAAGATAAGAAAATTTGCTGAGACAGGCCTGCGCCCTGAGATCGTCTCGAAGGGCTTCCTGCGGCCGATTTTCGGATCGCGCTATGCTGCAGCGGGCTCCGGCGGCGGCGCAATGAGCGGCAGCTCTTCGGCCAGATCAAGACCGGCAGCCTGCAGCAGTCTGCCAACGGCCGCAGCATTCAGCCGGGTGGCGTCGAACTCCACGCGCACCGTACGCGCCGCCGTATCCAGCTTCACCTGCCGGATGCCGTACACATCGCGTATGCGCGCTATCGCCATTGCCGCCTGTTCGGTGGGCGGCGTGGCGTAACGAAATAAAACTTCCAGCTGCGTCATAGCTCCGATGATAGCAAGCAGGGTGCAGGCAGCCGGTGACGGGCGCCTGTTGCCGGGCTGCGCCGGGACTCGAACCCTGAAATCCGTGTCCGGAACCCTGCTGTCACAGGCTCTTGAGGTACGCGCGGATCTCCGGGCTCGACCAGTCCTGCGCGCCGATGAATTTACGGCGGATGATGCCCTGGCGATCGATCACGTAGGTCTCGGGCCACATGGAGCTGTGGAAGAGCTTCGGCGCCGATTCGTTCGGGTCGCGCACCGTGGTGAAGTCGATGTGGCGGCGTGCGAGGAACTGCGCGTAGGCCTCGGGATCGTCATCGACGCTCACGCCGATGATGGCCAGCTCCGGCATGTCGTGATGGAGCTGCAGCAGGGAAGGAGTCTCGGCGACGCAGGGCGCGCACCAGGTTGCCCAGAAGTTCAGCAGCACAACCCTGCCGCGGAAATCGGCCAGGTGGACCGAGGTAGCGCCGTCGGAGACAGCGAAATCCGGAGCGGGTGTTCCGGGTTGCGATGGCCGGGAACCACGATTGCATGCGGCGAAAAGCGCCGCCGGCAGAACGAAAGCCACAGCCAGCCACTGAGGAAACCGCACATTTTTATAATAACGGGAAAAGAGAGCGGGAAGATGGCAAACGACGGGCGGGACGACGGCAAGGCGCACGAAAAGCGGACGGAAGAAGGGAACAGGCCGGAGCAAAAATCTGTCCTGGGTCTGGTAGACGCGGCCGGCGCGCCTGTGCCCCGCGCCGATTGGCGCGAGTTTGCGCGCGCTGCGCCGGGAACGGTCTTTGCTCAGCCCGAACCGGCCGAGTTGATCGAGCTTACGGTGATTGTTCCGGCGCGCAACGAAGAGGCGAATCTGGGCGAGTGTCTGCGCTCGCTGCTTGCCCAGTCCGAGGACATCTTCGCGCTCGGCCGCGACTGGGAGCTGATCGTAGTGGACGATCACTCCACCGACCGCACGGCGGAAATCGCGCGCAGCTTTCCCGGCGTTACGCTGCTCGCCGCCGGCAGGCTCGAGTCCGGCTGGACCGGCAAAAATAATGCGGTCTGGACGGCGGCGCGGCAGGCGCGCGGCCGCTGGCTGCTGTTTACCGATGCCGACACCATTCACGAGCCCGGCGATCTGCGCCGGGCCATTCACGAGGCAGAGCGGAACAAAGCCGGCGTGCTCAGCTACTCGCCGCGGCAGCTGGTGAGCGGGCTGGCGCAGCGCGCGCTGATGCCGCTGGTCTTCTCCGAGCTGGCTCTGGCCTATCCGCCGGCCCGGGTCTCGGATCCTGGCCAGCGCATTGCCGCGGCAAACGGGCAGTTTCTGCTCATCGAGCGCGAAGCCTACCGCAGGATGGGCGGCCACGCTGCCGTGGCGGATAAGGTGCTGGAGGATGTCGAGCTGGCTTTCATGGCCAAGCGCCGCCGCATCGGCCTGCGCTTTCGCTATGCGGCCGATGCCGTGTCAGTGCGCATGTATCGCACCACAGCCGCCATGATCGAAGGCTGGACGAAAAACCTGGCTCTGCTGTTCGACAACGTCCTGGCCACGGCCGCATGGCGCGCGCTCGACTTTTTGTTGCTGTTCGGATTGCCGGTTCTGGCGTTTGTGCTCTGGGACGCAAAGCTGGCCATGCGCTCGGTGGCCTGGCTCAGCGCCGGCTGGATCCTCGCGCTGCTCTGGGTGCGGACGCTGGCGCGCTTCTACGGACGCGTGGCCAAGTCCAACTTTTCGTTTGTCGATTGCCTGGTTGCGCCGCTGGGCCTGCCTCTCTATGTCGCGCTGCTCTACAGAAGCTGGTTTCGGCATCGTGTGCTCAGGCGCGTAAGCTGGAAGGGGCGGAGTTACGGCGCCTGACAGTGCCGGTCAAGTCATTTTTCTGGTTGGCCGTCCCGGTTTTTTTGAAGCTGCGGCCGCATGGGCTGCATCGTCTAAGAAGAGATCCATGGCTGTTATTCTCAAGAGGTTGAGATGATCCTCCTTACCAGGCGGGCGACATTTTCCGCATCGCACTATTACTGGAACGAAGCCTGGACGCCGGAAAAAAACCGCGAGGTCTTCGGACGCTGCGCCAATCGCAACGGCCATGGACACAACTACACGCTGGAGGTGACGGTGGCCGGCGAGCCGGACCCGGCGACCGGTTTCGTGGTCGATCTGAAGTGGCTCAAAGACGTAATCGAGCGCGAGGTGCTCTCGCACTACGACCACCGCCATCTGAATCTCGAGGTGGAGGAATTTGCAGCGGGAAAGCTGATGCCGACGACCGAAAACATTGCGATTGCGGCATGGCGCAGGCTGGAGCCCGCGGTCCGGGCGGCCGGCGGCGTGCGGCTGAACCGCATTCGCGTCCATGAAACGCCGGAGATCTTCGCCGAGTACCGGGGTGAGGCGTGAAAGCATATTTCGGCCGGCGGTATATGCTGAGCGCCAGCCACAGGCTGCACGCCGATGGGCTGACGCCCGAGGCCAATCGCGCGGTCTACGGCAAGTGCAACAACCCGCATGGCCACGGGCATAACTATACGGTCGAGTTGCTGGTGGGCGGGCCGGTAGACGCGGAAACCGGGATGGTGACGAACCTTGCCGATCTGGACCGCGTGGTTCGGGAGCGAGTCATCGAGCGTTTCGATCGGCGCAACCTGAACGACGACGAACTCTTCGCAGACGCGGTGCCCACGACAGAGAATTTCTGTCGCGCGCTGTTTACGCTGCTCGAACATGCGCTGCCGGCCGGCAAGCTGGAGCAGGTTCGCGTGGAAGAAACCGAGAATAATTTTTTCGAGTATCGCGGCGACTGAACGGCCGGCGCGGACAAGGGAATGGAGGGCAGGGAAATGGCGCAACCCATGGTTATGAGCAAGTCGACAAGCCCCGGCGCGGAGGGCGGCGGTTCGGAAGGGCTGGGCGCCTTCACCATGCAGGAAATGTTTCGCGAGATTCTCGCGCGGCTCGGCGAGAATCCTGCGCGCGACGGCCTGCTGGCTACTCCCGATCGCATGGCCAAATCGCTGGCCTATCTGACCCGCGGCTATGAGCTGGACCCTGAAAAGATTCTGCGCGGCGCGCTCTTCGATGTCGACTATGACGAGATGGTGATCGTCAAGGATATCGAGATGTTTTCGCTCTGCGAGCACCACATGCTGCCGTTTTTCGGTAAAGTTCACGTGGCGTATATCCCTCAGGGCAAGGTCATCGGGCTCAGTAAAATTCCCCGCCTGGTCGAAGTCTTTGCGCGCCGCCTGCAGGTGCAGGAGCGGATGACGCGGCAGATTGCCGACGCAATCCAGGATGCGATTGCTCCGCAGGGCGTGGGCGTGGTGATTGAGGCCCGGCACCTGTGCATGATGATGCGCGGCATCGAGAAGCAGCATTCGTCCACGGTGACCAGCGCCATGGTCGGCTGTTTCCGCGAGAAGGAGACCCGGTCCGAGTTCCTCTCGCTGGTTCGCCCGTCTGCGCCCAACGGCGTCTGAAGAGCGCCGCTGCGCGCCTAAGACGCTTTGCGGAGGCTGCCGCTCGCCTGCAGATAGCGTCTGCGCAGAGTCTCGGCGGACGCAAGCGCGCGTTCGAATTTGCGCCTCTCGGCAAGCCGGATATCGCGAAGCAGCATCTTATCGGCCTGCCTGTCGAGCAGCTCCTGTGCGATGGCGCGCAGCTTTCGCCAGTCGTGCCAATCGCCAATCTCGTCTTTTGCCTTGCCCAGCGCGGCAACCAGCCGCTGGTCCGCATCCGGAAACAACTGCAGAACGTAACGCAGCTCTTTGATCTTTACCCGGAAAGAGTGGATATTCCGCTCATTCAGCTTCGGCCAGCGGCGCAGCTCGTCGATCAGTTTCGAAGCCGGCGATCCGGAGCCATTGTCCGATGCCAGCGCTCGCGCGAACCCGATTTGCACCGGCTTTTCCCCGCTGGCGGCCGATTCAACTGTGCGCGCGAACTTCTTGAGCTTCCGCCGGACGGATTTGCGCCGCCGGCTTAGCGTATCGATGAGCGCGCCCGCGCATTGCCGCCGCAGGGCGCTCAGGTGTTCCACCAGCCGCGCCAGCGAGCCATTCGGCGGGGCGTTGATCCCATCCCGCGGCATGGCGAGCAGTTCCTGCGTGAGCGCGTCCATATCGCGCACGCCCCCGGCCGCCTTGCGCACCGGCCGGATTGCCTTCACCAGTTGCCTGGCGGCCTTGCCGCTCACCGGTTCGAGCGCAGCGGCTACGGC